>JACQUS010000047.1 GCA_016210125.1 Chloroflexota bacterium
CCTCTACCTCGTCCGCCGCTGGGGCGACGGCCTCCCCGTGGTCCCGCCGACGCCGGAGCGCGTGCGCGAGATGCTACGCGGCACGGACTACCGCGCTGACGAGTGCCTCGCCATCCTCGCCCCGGCGTTCGGCGCGGCGACCGTCGAGCGCATCGCTATCAACGCTGTCCTGGCCGGCTGCCAGCCGAGCTACCTGCCGGTGCTCATCGCCGCGGTCCAGGCGGTCGCCGACCCGCGCTTCAACTTGCAGGCGGTGCAGGCGACCACCAACGCCGTGGCCGTGTTCCTGCTGCTCAACGGGCCCGTGGCCCAGCAGCTCGAGGTCAACAGCGGCTACAACTGCCTCGGCCAGGGCTGGCGGGCCAATGCAACCCTCGGGCGAGCGCTGCGGATGATCCTGCAGAACGTCGGCGGCGCGCTGCCGGGCGAGATGGACCGCGCGACCCACGGCCAGCCGGGCAAGTACACCTTCTGCTGCGCGGAGAACGAGGCCGCCAGCCCCTGGGAGCCGCTGCACGTTGAGCGCGGCTTCCCAGCCAGCACCAGCACGGTGACCGTGCTCGGGCCGGCCGGGACGATGAACCTCAATAGCCACGCCAAGGACGCCGACGACCTCCTGCGCGTGCTGGCCGATAGCATGGCCTTTCCGATGAGCAACGACTACACGTTCGGTGGCGAGCCGGCCGTCCTCCTGGGGCCGGAGCACGCCGAGGTGCTAGCGCGGGCCGGACTGAGCAAGGCCGAGGTCAAGCGGCGGCTGTGGGAGGGCTCGCGCATGCCGGCGCAGCGCTTCGCGGCCAAGGACCTCCAGCGCCTGATCGCCGGCCGGCGCGAGGAGCTGCGCGGGCCGGTCGGCCCGGACACGTTGATCACGCTGGCGCCGAGCCCGAGCGAATTCGTCGTCGTGGTGGCCGGCGGACCGAGCACGCACTCGGCCTACCTCGCGTCGTTCGGTGACACGCGGTCCGTCACTCGCGCCATCACCGACGCGAGCGGCGCGCCGATCGAGCGCTTCGGGACGACCTCCCGCTAGGCAGCGCGCGCCCTCCAGGGCGCCGCAGCCCTCCCGATCACGTGCGCCACACGGCTAAGCCCCCGTGCTATAGTGGCGCCGACTGCTCAGGAGGACGCGCATGGGCGGGCTACGACTGCTCTCCGCCGCGAGCATCGTCGGCTACGGCTTCGCCGAGGAGTCGCTCGAGCGCGCTGTCGCCGGCGGCGTCGACATGATCGCCGCCGACGGCGGCAGCACCGACCCGGGGCCGTACTACCTCGGCTCCGGGACCTGCTTCACCTCGCGCGCGGCCTGCAAGCGCGACCTGATGCTGATGCTGCGCGCGGCGCGGCGCGTCGGTGTGCCGATGATCGTCGGCACGGCCGGCGGCGCCGGCGGCGAGCCGCACCTCCAGTGGGCACGGCAGATCGTCGAGGAGATCGCGCGCGAGCACAGCCTGCACTTCAAGCTGGCGCTCATTCACGCCGAGCCCGACCGCGAGCACGTCAAGAGCCTCGTCGAGCGCGACCGGGTCGCTCCGGCCGGCCCGGTGCCGCCGCTGACCGCCGACGCCGTGGACCGCGCTGAGCGCATCGTGGGTATGATGGGCGTCGAGCCGCTCGTCGCCGCGCTCGACCAGGGCGCCGAGGTCATCCTCGCCGGCCGCGCGTCGGACGCGGCGATCTTCGCCGCCCTGCCGATCAAGCTCGGCTACGACCACGGGCTGGCCTGGCACGCCGGCAAGATCCTCGAGTGCGCCGCCTCCTGCGCGCTGCCCAAGGCCCACGACTCGCTGCTCGTGACCCTGTGCGACGACCACTTCGTCGTCGAGGCGCTGAGTCCCAAGCTGAAGTGCACACCGCTCGCCATCGCTACGCACACGCTGCACGAGAATGAGAGCCCCATCCTGCACCGCGAGTCGAGTGGCACGCTCGACACTGCGGCGACGCGCTACGAGCCGGTCGGCGACGGCGCGACGCGCGTGTCTGGCAGCGCGTTCCACCCCAGCAAGCGCTACACGGTCAAGCTGGAGGGCGTCGAGCTGGCCGGCTATCGCACGATCGCCATCGCCGGCTCGCGCGACCCGATGCTCATCGGCCGCATCGACGCATACCTTGACGACGTGCGCGCGGTCGTCGGCGAGAAGGCGCGGCGGCTGGGCATCAACCCCGAGGGCTACCGTCTGTTCTACCGCGTCTACGGCCGCGACGGCGTGATGGGCGCGCGCGAGCCGGAGCGCGACGGCCAGCCGCACGAGCTGGGGATAGTCGTCGAGGTCGTCGCGCCGACCCAGGAGGAGGCCAACGCCGTCCTCGCGCTGGCGCGCACGTCGACGCTCCACACGGACTTCCCCGGCCGGCGCTGCACCGAGGGCAATCTGGCATTCCCTTACTCGCCGTCGGACATGCCGCTGGGGCCGGTCTACCGCTTCTCGGTCTGGCACGTCGTCGAGCCCGAGCACTGGAGCGACCTATTCCGGATCGAAACCGTGCAGGTGTAGAGGACGTCCATGGCGAAGCTCCAGGACATCGCGCGTATCTGCCGCAGCAAGAACGCCGGGCCGTTCTTGGTCACGCTCGACGTGGTCTTCGAGGACCGCCAGCGCTACGAGCAGGTCAAGCGCAGCGGCGTGCTCGGCCCCGACCTCTTCGCGCGCCTCTACGGCGTGCGGCCGGAGGACGTGCTGTTCACGGCCTACGACGCCGGGCTGGCCTTCAAGGCCACGCTGCCGCGGCTCGTCGGCTCCGGCGACCTGGGTGACACCGACGTCTACGGCTGCCAGCAGCACGCGCCGCTGCTGGCGGTCGACGTGCCCGTCGAATCCTAGCTTAGCGCTCCGGCCACGCGCTTCGGCTGCCGCGCAGTCGGTCCTTCTTCGGCGAAGACAACTAGGGCGGGCGAACACCCTGCTGATGCTGATACTGCGTCCGCACGGGCCCTTTGGGGACTCGCCGAAGCCGCTCAAAGATCAACTGGCAGATGCGTTGGCCGGGGACCAGGCGCAGAGGATAGTAGCCGAGGTTGCAGATTTCGAGTACAAGCACTCCGGAGAAGCCAGCGTGAACAGTCGGAGCTGTGAGGTGCACGACAAGCCCAAAACGAGCGAGCGTGCTTTTACTCTCAACACGCGCTGCGATCCGCTGTTCCTTCGGCAACTTGATGTACTCGCGGGTCGATCCGAGCACGAATTGATGGCGCTCGATGAGGAACGAACCATCCGGCTCCTTCCTGACGGGTCTTAGATATTTTTGGGAAATCGCCGCGAAGTAGGGATCGGCCATATCGATTGCCACAGAGAGGCGAACGCCGCGCGGCTGCGCTGCCTGGATCTCCTGCTGGATCTCCTGCGGGGTCCTAAACTCGTAGAGTTCGTCGCCGAGAGTCAAATCCAGTGCGGAAGTGGTGTACTGGCGCGGCAAAGGGGGCGGCTCGATAACGATTGCCCGCTTCGCCAGCAGGTCCTCAATCTCACGATCACTGAGGATCACGGGGACGCTACTCCTCCAGGAGCGTCTTCGGCACCGTGACTCTCGTCCCTTCCGTCACGGCCGGCTGAGGGAGATCGACCACAACGGAATCGCCCCGGTCCTCAACAATAGATACTCTGACCCGGCCCGGCAGCTTTTGGTCCGGGGCTGGCTCGCGATCGACCTTCACGTCACGCTTGTCCACGAAAGCGGCGATCCGGCGACCGTCTTGAAGCTGGATAGCGACACTTCGCTCATGGGAGAACATCCCGAGCGACACCTCGCAACGCAACGTTGCCTCACCGTTCATGCGCCCCCCTTGCCTTATCGTCACGACTCAAAGCTTGCCTGCTCTCTGGCATTCTAGAGAGCTAGCCTACCGGAGTCACGGTACAGAGATGTAGCGTTTCCGTTACACCTGCGTACAGAGATTCTTGTGCTGCTACAGCGCAAGAGTCTGCACACGCCATAGCATAGAACATTTATTCTGCTTTAGCTAGAGCACTGTCACCGCCATCGGAGCCGTGCTGACGAACAGGCACACCGCGCGCGGGCGCAGTCACGCCGACGCACCTCCGTGCGCTCGGCGAGGGCCGCATAGGGCGCTGAGCTTTGTGATGAGCATACCTACACCCGCCTCTGGCTGTATGATGATGGCCACCACAACGCGGAGGATTGCCCTTGGCTGCGCGCATGAGCGCCACCCTGCGCGCCGCGCGCACGTGCTACTGCCACCCGGCCGGGCAGCTCGGCGTGGCGCTGGCCGACTGGCTGCGCGGGCGCGCCTGGGTCGCGCCGGCCGACGGCGGCTACCGCCTGACGCCCGATGGCCGGGCGCAGCTCGCCATGCTCGGCGCCCCGGTGCAGCGGCTCGACGTGCGGCGCGTCTTCAAGGCCTGCACCGACCACACCGAGCGGCGCGACCACCTGGCCGGCGATCTTGGCGCGACGCTCACTGCGTGGCTCCTCGCCCAGGGCTGGGTGAGGCGGCCGCCCGAGGGGGGACGCGCGCTGCTGCTCAGCGACACCGGGCGCGCTGCGCTGGGGCGCCTCGGCGTGCGCCTGCCGGTCGCCACGACCTAGCGGAGTCCTCGGCGATGGCCGCCCGGCGCGCGTGGCGAGAGTGTGCCCGCGCCCTCAAAACCGAGCTCCACGCCCTCTACCTCGCCTACCGCGACCCGCGCACGCCGTGGTACGCCAAGCTCTTCGCCGCCGGCGTCCTGGCCTACGCCTTCAGCCCGCTCGACCTCATCCCCGACCCGATCCCCGTGCTCGGCCAGCTCGACGACCTGGTGCTCGTGCCGCTCGGCATCGCTCTGGCACTGCGCATGATCCCGCCGGCCGTGATGGCCGATTGCCGTGCGCGGGCCGGCGAGGCAGCGCGCGCGCGGCCGACGAGCCGGGTCGCCGCGGCGGTCGTCGTCGGCCTCTGGCTGCTGCTCGCCGGCATGGCCGTCGCGCTCGTGCAGCGGCTGCTGGTCTAAGACGCGACGCTGGCGAGCCGACTGAGCGGCTATCCCGCCGCTACCGGCGCGGCCGCAGCGCGGCCAGCGCGGACGAGCGCGATGACCAGCGCGCCCACACCGAGCAGCACGGCCAGTGCTCCGGCCAGCCAGCCGACCCACGGCAGCGTGCTCAGCACGATGAGGGCCGCCAGGCCCAGGAGCAGGCTCCAGGCTAGGTGCTCACCGGCGCGGCCGGCGCGCCGAGGCGCTGCGCGCCTCTCTACGCCGCCGGCCCGTGCGCCAGCACGCCCCGGCCATCCCCTACGCATCTGTGATGGGTAGGACGCCGTCCGCTTCTACCTGGTAACACTGCACGACCGCGCGAGACGGTTCGTCGTTGGTTGCCCGGCCCAAGGTTCTGTGGGCGGTGCCGGGCGCGGCCCTAGGGCCGGCGAGGGAGGCACGCCGACGGGCATGCGGGCGCGCGAAGATCACCAATACGGTGGTGGCCGCGGCCTCGACGGGGGCCGCCTCCTGCCGGGGTGGGGCCCCGACGCGCCCACCCAGCGCTGCGCTCGAGAGCGCGCCGGCTACTTGGCGCGGTAGGTGATGCGGCCGCGCGACAGGTCGTAGGGCGACAGCTCGACGGTCACGCGGTCGCCGAGCAGGACGCGGATATAGTTCTTGCGCATCTTCCCGGCGAGGTGCGCCAGCACCTCGTGCGCGTTGTCGAGTTGCACGCGGAACATCGCATTGGGTAGCGCCTCGACGACGCGCCCCTGTACCTCGATGAGATCACTCTTGGCCATATACCCTCACTTCACACTGCATGCTGCGACGTCGTTGGACGTCGCACTACGATCAATCATACGACCTGGACGCGCGGCGCGCTCAGTACTGCGGGCTGTGGGAGGTGCTGGCGCGCGGCTGGCGGCTGAAGCAGTCACTACAGTAGACCGGCCGGTCGAGCCGCGGCTCGAAGGGCAGCCGCGCCACCTGCCCGCACGCGCTACAGACGGCCTCGAAATACTGGCGCGGCGTGGTGCGCTGTCCCGTGGGGCCAACTTCGCCTGTCGCGGGGCGCTGAGCCTTGCGTGCGGCGCGGCAGTCGGGACAGCGCACCGGCTCGTGCACGAGCCCGTGGTTGGCGAAGAACTCCTGCTCGCCGGCGCTGAACACGAACGATCGGCCACAATCGCGACAGGTGAGGGTCTTATCCACGTATGCCACGCGCGCGACCTCCGTGACGCGAACGCTGACCAGGCGTCGGGTGGCGCCTGTGTCGCACGGGATGACTACCCCAGACCCGGGCGACTCGACTGCGCCGGCGCCGGCCGAGCCCGTGCTTGCCTGGCGGGCTTCGCCGCCTGCGCGCGGCGGCCCGCCCGCAGTATACTGATGACCCGTATGTGCGTCAATCGCATCTCTGGCTGCCGCTAACGCCAAGCGCTTGTGAGCGCGTGGTCACCTTCGTATACTTAGCGTAACCGACCCGGGACTGACAGCTTCGGTCTGGATCGGGATCGGAGGAGACGTGGACGCACACGTCGCGGCAGCGTCTGAGCCTGCGCCGCCTGGAGAGGACGAGCACCGCAGCGACGCCGAGGCGGCCAGCGCAACCCTCGCGAGCCTTCTTACGGCCGTGGCCGCCTACGGCGGGGCGGACGACGTGGCCCTGGTGCGCCGGGCGCACGAGTTCGCCGAGATCGCCCACGCCGGGCAGGTCCGCCAGTCAGGCGAGCCCTACATCAGCCATCCCGTCCAGTCGGCCTTCATCCTCGCCGATCTGCACCTCGAGGCCACGGCCATCGCCGCCGCGCTGCTGCACGACGTACCGGAGGACACCGGCGTCAGCCTCGACGAGGTGCGCCGCGATTTCGGCGACGAGGTCGCTCGTCTCGTCGACGGCGTCACCAAGCTGGGCCGCCTCGAGCGCCAGAGCCGCGACGACGGCCGGCGCTACCAGGTCCTGCACACCGACGATGAGGCGGCCGCCGAGACCGTGCGCAAGATGTTCCTGGCTATGGCAGAGGACCTGCGCGTCGTGCTCATCAAGCTCGCCGACCGCCTCCACAACATGCGCACGCTCGACGCGCTGCCCGAGTTGCGGCGGCGCGCCATCGCCCAGGAGACGATGGAGATTTACGCCCCGCTCGCCGGCCGCCTCGGCATCTGGCAGATCAAGTGGCAGCTCGAGGACCTGGCCTTCCGCCACTTGGAGCCGGAGCGCTACCGCGAGATCGCCGCCCTGCTCCAGGGCCGACGCGGCCAGCGCGAGCTCTACATCGCGCGCGTCATCGCCGCGCTGCACGAGGAGCTGGCCAAGGCGGGCGTCCGGGCGGTGGTGAGTGGGCGGCCGAAGCATATCTTCAGCATCGCGCGCAAGATGCAGCGCCGCGGCGTCGACTTCCATCAGATTTACGATCTGCTGGCGGTGCGCGTCTTGGTCGACGAGGTGGCCGACTGCTACCACGCTCTGGGGGTCATCCACACGCTCTGGCGGCCTATCCCTGGGCAGTTCGACGACTACATCGCTATGCCCAAGGAGAGCATGTACCAGTCGCTGCACACGACGATGATCGGCCCGGAGGGCCAGCGCGTCGAGCTGCAGATCCGCACGCACGATATGCACCGCACGGCCGAGTACGGCGTTGCCGCACACTGGCGCTACAAAGAGGGCGGCAAGCGCGACGTGCGCTTCGAGGAGAAGATCGCTTGGCTGCGCCAGCTCATCGGCTGGCAAAAAGAGCTGGCCGGGGCGCACGAGTTCGTCGAGTCGCTGAAGACCGACATCTTCCGCGACCAGGTCTTCGTCTTCACGCCGCGCGGCGAGGTGAAGGAGCTGCCGGCCGGGGCCACGCCGATCGACTTCGCCTACCGCGTGCACACCGAGGTCGGCCACCGCTGCATCGGCGCCAAGGCGAACGGCCGGCTCGTGCCCCTCGACACCCCGCTGCGCACGGGCGACATCGTCGAGATCCTCACCGCCAAGGGCGCCAAAGGGCCGAGCCGCGACTGGCTCACCCTCAGCCTCGGCTACGTCAAGACGGCCAACGCGCGCGACAAGATTCGCCAGTGGTTCCGCCGCCAGCAGCGCGACGAAAACGTCGTCCGCGGGCGCGAGCTGCTGGAGCGCGAGCTGCTGCGGCTGGGCCTCCAGGACGAGCGGCCCGATGAGATCGCCAAGTTCTTCAAGTTCGAGAAGGTCGAGGACCTGTACCTGGCGCTGGGCTGCGGCGACCTCAGCACGCACCAGATCGCGCAGCGCGTCGCCCAGCGCCAGGAACAGCCGGCCCTGCCCGAGGCGGCGGCGCCGACCCCGCAGGCGATGACCGTCAGCGGCATCACGGTCATGGGCGTGGGCGACATGCTAACGCGGTTGGCGCGTTGCTGCAGCCCCGTGCCCGGCGACGAGATCGTCGGCTACATCACCCGTGGCCGCGGCGTGAGCGTCCACCGCGCCACCTGCCCAAGCGTGATGGGCGAGGACGAGCGCGAGCGGCTGGTCCCGGTCGAGTGGGGGCGCTCGGCCGAGCAGGTCTACCCCGTCACGCTGCGCATCGAGGCGCTCGACCGCGTCGGCCTGCTCCGCGACGTCGCCGGCGTCGTCGCCGAGGAGCGGCTGAGCATGAGCGCGGTGAACACGAACGTCCTGCCTGACACCACCGCCCTCATCCAGGTGAGCATCGCCGTGCCGGGCATCGAGCGGCTGAGCCGGCTTATCGGCAAGATCGAGGGCATCAAGAACGTCTACAGCGTTACGCGCGAGCTAAGCCGCGGCGACGCCACCCGCCGCGACGGAGCCGTCCGCGCGCCCTAGCGCGCCCGCTCACGTACTGCCTTGACGATCTCCTCCGGCTCTGCGAAGCGCATCTCCAAGAGCTTCGAGAAGACCTCCTCGCCATCGACGCGCACGTCGAACACGCCGCCGTCGCCCGGAATCAGCGTCAGCGACTTGATGTACGGCGAGAGCGGCTCAAGGATGGCGGCGACCAAACTGGCCGCCTGTGGCTCGTAGTTTCAAACGGCGCAGTACTCGATCTCCACGGCCACCGGCTTGGCCACCGATCCCCTCCGCTGGGAGCGTGCTCTCCTGGCTGTCCTTAAGATAGCCGATGACTGCCACCACTGCAACTCGGCAGGGCCTCCGTCGCGCACCCCATCGCCCCGCCGATGGTCAACCGTGGACGCCGCGCACGGCATCAGGCGGGTGTGCAGTCCGCCTACGACTACGACACCTCGTCACCAGAGGCCCCACGGCTCGTCGCGGCTGAGATCGTCGAGAGGTGGCAGGCTGTGCTACGCCGCCTTGACTCCAGCGAGCCAACGGTGGCAACGGGTGACGATCAACGACTTCGACCGGATGCGGCTCAAGCCGCTGCGGGAGCAACCGCATCAGCAGCATCTAGAACGGCGCAGGAACGCCGGGACCACCTCCCGCTCGTAACAGCAGCGGCTGCCGGGTGAGCCGTGGCGCCGACACATCGACAGGAAACTGAGGGGTTTCACCATTGACAATGGTGCTACGATGGCTAGGCGTGCAATCCTGCCTGCGCTCGGACTGCCGCTTGCTAGCGCATGCTATCAGGCGACTTGCGGCGCCGCTTCGCTCGCCAGAGTGCCACGAAGCGCTGGAGTCAGCCGGCGGGGGGAGAACGATGCGCCTCGGAGCCTTGGTGCTGCTCGGTTTGGCCGCTACTGCCATGGCCTTTCTTCAAAGCGTACCCATGCCCACGGTGTCTGCCCATGGCCCCACCGTCACCGTCATCCCGTTCCAGGCCACCGGATACAAGTACAAGGTTGTGGCCTGGGGTGCCGAGTCGGGTTTCCAACAGCCTGCCTATAACGATGCCAGTTTTTCCACGGGCAACGCGGCGTTCGGTACCACGTTTGGCTGCGCGTTTAATACCAATGGGTCGGTCAAGACCACTTGGCCTCCCAATACGGACCTCCTCCTCAGGAAGCAGTTTACTCTTCCACCCGGGGCTCATAGTCTGCGGGTTCAGGGAACTGTCGATAACGACGCCACGGTGTATATCAACGGACAGCTCATCGGATCGGTGCAGTCAGGGTTCTGCCTCACGTCCAACATCGACTTCACGGCGCCAGATAGCCTGCTGATAGCTGGCACCAATCTCCTAGCCATTCGTGGCCATGACTATGGCGGGGCCACCTATCTGGACGTGCAGGTGTCGGTGCACGTCGACGCCACGGCGCCCACCATCACTGCCAGCGCCAAGAAGGCCGACGGCAGCACCTATATCGCAGGCACCTGGACCAACCAGAGCGTGACGGTCGCCTTCACCTGTACCGACAGCGGCTCCGGTGTGGCGAGCGTGACGGACCCGATAACCGTGAGCACGGAGGGGGTGACCTCCTCTGTCAGCGGCACCTGCACGGACAACGCGGGGAACAGTGCCAGCGCGTCCTTTGGCCCCATCAAGATCGACAAGACCTCGCCTGCCCTCACCGTGAGCTGCAGCCCCAATCGCCTGTGGCCACCCAACCACAAGCTGCGGGACGTCACCGCCGCACCCAACGCCAGCGACTCCCTTTCCGGGATTGCGGCGACGGTGTTGACCTCGGTGACCAGCAACGAGCCCGACGACGGGTTGGGAGACGGTGACACAGCCGGGGATATTGCCGGTTGGAGCATCGGCACCCCAGACACGGCCGGACAGCTCCGCGCCGAGCGCTCCGGCACCGGGACCGGCCGCGTGTACACCCTGGCCTATACGACCACCGATAATGCCGGTAACTCCACGTCAGCATCCTGCACGGTGACGGTACCCCGCGACCAGCGGGGGTAACCGTCTCTCGTCCGGGGCGCAAGAGGGCTGCCGAGATGACCGCCCTCTTGCGCTACGTGCCGCTCTAACACTCTGCCCGCTTCATGGCTTGCGCGCGGCCGCCCTCGTGCGCCACACGCAGCGTGCACGAACGTCGCCCTGGCCGGCGCGCGACCCCCGAGGGGCTCCCCAAAGGGAGGCGAAGCCCCCCTTAGATTCCCCCCATACCCAGGCCGCGCGGTTGCCACCCGCCGCGCGCGCGTGGTACTGTCGCCGCAGGGGAAGCGGCATGAGCCGGCTGGGTGCCTTCTGCGGGCAGGTTCTCGAGGCCGGGTGGCTGGCGATCATCGTCGTCGCCCCGGTCTACTTCAACGTCTACACCTCGCGGGTCTTTGAGCCGGACAAGGCGACGCTCCTGCGCAACCTCAGCGTCGTGCTGGCCGTCGTCTGGCTGCTGTGGTGGCTCGAGGCGCGCGCCGCCAGCGGGGCCAACGCAGCGCCGCTCGGCAAGCGCCTGCGGGCCGCGACGCAGGCCAACCCGCTGCTCCTGCCGGCAGCCCTGGTGCTCGCCGCGAACGTGCTGGCCAACCTGTTCTCGGTCGTGCCGCAGATCAGCCTGTGGGGCTCGTACTTGCGCCTCCAGGGGCTGCTCACCACGCTCTGCTACCTCCTGGTGTTCGCCGTCATCGCCGCGCACATGCGGCGCGAGGAGCAGGCGCAGCGCTTCATGACCGTCGGCATCCTCGTCAGCGTGCCGGTGGGCCTCTACGGCATGATGCAGCGCTTCAGGCTCGACCCGCTCCTCTGGGGCCAGGACGTCTCGCAGCGCGTGACCTCGAGCCTGGGCAACCCGATCTTTCTGAGCGCCTTCATGCTCCTGGTCACCCCGCTGGTCGTCGCGCGGCTGGCCCAGGCCGTCGCCGCGCTGCGCACAGCCCCGGCGCGGCCGCTCGCCGTCGAGGGGCCGGAGGTCGCCCGCCTGGCCGGGCTGGTGCTGGCGCAGAACGCTGGCCTCTTCCTCGTCGCCAAGCTGACGGCCCCGGGCAACGCCCACTTCTGGGCCTACACGCCGATGCTGGGCTTCTTTCTGCTGCTCCTGCCGTTCATCCGCGCCCCGCAGCCGGGCAAGCTGCTCGTCGGCGCCCAGATCGTGGGCTACAGCCTGGTGCTGCTCGTGCACCTCGTCACGGCAGTTCTCTCACAGAGCCGCGGCCCCTGGCTCGGTCTGCTCGCCGGCGTGGCGCTGGTGGTGCTGGTGCTCGCGGTGCGCGGCGCGCCGCGGGTCGTCCGCGTCGGGCTCTTCGCCATGGTGCTCGCAGCGCTGCTGGCGCTCGTCGGGATGAACGTGCCGGGCACGCCGCTGGAGGGCCTGAAGCACATCCCGCAGGTTGGCCGCCTGGCCAACCTCGGCGAGACCGAGACGGGCAGCGGCCGCGTGCGCTTGCTCGTCTGGCGCGCCAGTGCCGAGCTGCTCGGAGAGCGCCCGCCGGCAGGGCCGGCGCCGGACGGCTTCAGCGCGCTGCGGCCGCTCGTTGGCTACGGACCCGAGAGCTTCTACTTTACGTTCACCAAGGTCTTCCCGCCCGAGCTGTGGCTCTGGGAGGGCTACAGCTCGACACCCGACCGCGCGCACAACGAGATCATCGACCAGCTTGCCATGCAGGGCGCACTGGGACTGCTGAGCTGGCTGCTGGTGATGCACGTCGGGCTGCTGCTGGCCCTACGGATGCTCGGCCTCGTGCCGGCCGGGCGACTCTGGCCACTGCTGGTCCTGCTGACCGGCGTCTTCGGCGTCGGCCTGGCCGTCGTGCGCGGGCTGCTGCGCGGCGGGCGCGGCGGGGCTACCATGCCGCTAGAGCGCTACGTCCTGATCGTCGGCCTGCTGGCGGCGCTGGTCGGCCACTTCGTCGAGGTGCAGATCGGCATCGCCATCGTCGCTACGCGCACCTACGCCTGGGCCATGCTGGGGGTGCTGGCCGCGCTGTGGCAGATGGAGCAGCAGCCGCGCCCCACGCCAGACGTCGCCACGGCCAGCGCGGCCGCTGCGCCGCGCTCCACCGCGGCGACGGCGGCGCGCGGGCGGCGAGCAGCGCGGACGGCTGCGGAGGTTGGGCCGCTGCGTGGCCGCCCGTGGTGGCTCGTGCTGGCCTATGGCGGCCTAGTCTTCGTCGAGCTGCTGCTGCTGCGCGCTGCGCTGCGCAGCGACGTCGCCGGCGCGGCGCTCCTGCTCGGGCAGGTGCTCCTCCTCGGCGCGGTCGGCCTAACGGGATTGCTGCTGGGCTCGCCGAGCGGGGGGCCGGCCTGGCGCGCGCGGCTCTGGCCGGGCGTCGTCGGCGCCGCGGTGGCGCTGTGGATCATCGTTGGCAACACGACCCTCGTCGCTGCCGACGCCGTCTACAAGGAAGCCCAGGCCTACGTCGACGCGCACCGGGCCATCGAGGCGCTGCCGACGCTTCAGCGGGCAGCCCAAATGGCCCCCCGCGAGGACTACTTCTACCTGCGACTCGGCGGCGCGTTCCTCGAGATGGCGCAGACCGCGCCGGTCGGGCGCACCGAGCCGCCGCCGTTCCGCGACCTCGACGATATCCTGGCGCTCGACGTGGCCAAGGTGCGTGCTTTCAAGCGCGACGACCACTTCCGCGCCAGCGAGATCGTTCTCCAGCAAGCCCTGCGCCTATCGCCGCTCAACACCGACCACTACGCCAACCTCGGCCGGCTCTACTTCGCCTGGGGCGTCCTCAGCCAGCCGGCGCATCTACCGCAGTCGATCGAGTATTTCGAGCGCGCGACGCAGCAGAGCCCGCGTGCGCCGCAGCTCCTTCTGGAGCTGGCCCGGGCACAGGTCGCCGCGAAGCAGTACGACCGCGCCGCCGCGAGTCTCGCCCACGCACAGCGCGTCATGCCAGGCTGGCGGCCCGACGCATCGCTGGCCGGGGACATCGAGCTGGCGCGGGGCAACGTGCGCGCGGCCCTGGCGGCCTACGCGCCCGCCTTCGCCAGCGTCCCCCCGCCACCGGCGCTGCTCGACGGCCAGGTCGACGCGCGGCTGGAGGCCATCGTCGGCGCCGGGCTCAGCGATGAGGCGATCGCCGCGCTGGTGCGCGCACGCGACGACCCACAGCGCACAGCGCTGGACGCGCAGAGGCGGGCGCAGAGCGACTACGCCATCAACGTCGCGCTGGGCTTCCTCTACTACCGCGCCAAGCGCCTGCCGGAGGCCGCGACGGCCTTCGAGGCAGCCATCCGCGCGCAGCCCGAGCAATGGCTGATCCACCGCAATCTCGGGCTGGTCTACTACGAGCTCGGACAGCGCAGCCGCGCGCTGGCGGCGTTCCAGCAGGCTCAGCGCTTCGCGCCGCGCACCGAAGCCGCCGGCCTCCAAGACCTCATCGCCCAAGCCCAACGCTGAGGCCGCGGAGAGCCCCGGCAGGCTCGCCCGCAGCTCGCGGGACGAAGAGACCCACGTCCTGTTAGCACGCTCCATGATCATAGCCGTTCTGGGAGAAGCCTTGCGCACGTCTGGACCACGCCCCCCGGCGACGGGCGAAGACGCACGTCATCCGCGGACCAGGGCGTCGGCTCAGGCTGACCCCCTAGAGACCCCTAAGAGACCCCTAAGAGACCCTTATCGACTTCAGGGGAATGCCGAGCCTCACCCTAGGGGAATGGAGTAGCGCTGCCGCCTTCGCTCACCATCACCGGCCGGGGTGGGGGTAGAGGGGCGCAGCCCCCCGCAGTATGGGAAAGGAGGCCCTAGCGTGCGCATCAACACCAACATCATGGCCATCAACGCCCAGCGCAACCTGGGCTTGACGGGCATGATGCTCGCCAAATCCGTCGAGAGGCTCTCGTCCGGCTTACGCATCAACCGCGCCGCCGACGACGCCGCCGGCCTGAGCATCTCCGAGAAGCTCCGCG
>JACQUS010000476.1 GCA_016210125.1 Chloroflexota bacterium
GGAGGAGTGGCAGGACGCGCAGGACGCCGCCGGCGATCCGCGCCAGCGCGACCGCGGCGGCCACCGGCGCGCGCGGCACGACCAGCGCGGTCACCTTCGCCCCGGCGACCTCCGTGCCGCCCTGGACGAGCTGGTGGTCGAAGAGCGTGAAGACGGCGACGCGGTCGAGCTCGTTGATGCGCCGCAGCAGGGCGGTTTCCACGCGCAGGAGGCCGTCTCTGGCTGCGCGGAGGCTCATCTGGCCGGCCGTCGGGCCGTGGACCTCGACGCCCGGTCCCGCCAAGGCGGCGGCAAGCTCGCGGTCGGCGTCGTCCTGGTGCGCGTCGTCGGCCCCGACCAGGATGAGTGCGAGATCGCTATCGCCGAGGGCGGCGAGCACCGGCAGGAGGTCGCTGGTGACGCGCTCGCCCTTCTTGGCGCGGCGACCGTCGCCCAACGCCACGTCGGCCGCGAGAACCGCGCCCAGCAGCTCTCGCCCGACCTGCCGCGCCGGGATCGTCAGGACGCGCAAGGACGCTCTCCGCTGCTAGATTGAAAATAGCCCTGGCGGGCTGCCCCACCCCGCCCCAAGAAAGATTCCCGAAGGGGGCGAAGCCCCCTTCGGATTCCCCCTGTTCATCCCCAATGGTCGTGGCCGGCCGCGGGGCAGGCTCTTCTGTGGAACGATCTTACTGCGGCCTGCGGGCGCACCGCCAGTCGGCCAGCAGGCGCGCGTCGGAGCCGAAGGCCATCTCGGGCAGCGCCTCGGGCGCGAAAAACGCTAGGCGCTCGGCCTCGTGGCTGGGCCGTAGCGCCCCGCCGACCGGCCGCGCGAGGTAGGCCACGAGCACGACGGGGTGCCCGGCCCGCGAGTACACGCCGACCAGGCCGCTGATAACGACACGCAGGCCCGTCTCCTCGCGGATCTCGCGGCAGAGCGCCGTCTCCAGCTCCTCGCCGCGGTCGACGAAGCCGCCGGGGAAGCTCCAGCGCCCCTTGCCCGGCTCGTGCGCGCGCTGCGCCAGCAGCAGTCGGCCGTCGCGCTCGATGAGCGCGACTACGGCGACCTTCGGGTCGTCGTAGACCACGGCGCCACAGCGCGAGCAGGCCGGACGAGGCCGGCGCTCGACCAGCTTCCAGGCCAGTGCAGCGCCGCAGCGTGGGCAGTAGTGCGCCGACGGCGCTTGGTCGTGTGGGTCGTCGCCCAAGGCGCGGCGGACGGCCTCGTAGTCCTCCCAGGTGTCCACGTCGCGCAGCAGCTCGGTAGACGGGAACGGCACCTCCAGCACCGCCCC
The DNA here is from genome assembly GCA_016210125.1 of Chloroflexota bacterium. Lineage (GTDB taxonomy): Bacteria > Chloroflexota > UBA6077 > FW602-bin22 > JACQUS01 > JACQUS01. Next base: position 1,275 of record JACQUS010000476.1, read on the forward strand.
GGGGTGCCGGCGGATGATCTGGCGGGCGCCGACGTCGCCACTCAGCTCCTGAATCTCGGCGAAAAGTGGGCGGGCGAAGAGGACCGGCGTGCCCTGCTGACCGCCGAAGGTCGGGTAGACGATGGAGCGGCCGGTCGCGCCGTAGCGCTCGACCAGGGCCTGCACGACCTCGGCGCTCGCGAGCGGCTGGTCGGCCAGCGCGAAGACCACCGCGTCGACCTCGGGAGACAGCGCCGCCAGCCCCGCGCGCAAGGAGGTGCTCAGGCCCTCGGCGTAGCGCTCGTTGACGACGACGGTCACCGGCAGGTCGGCCAGCTCGTCGCGCAGCAGGTCGGCGTGCGCGCCGAGGACGACGGCCGTAGCCTGGACAGGGCTTTCCAGCAGGCGTCCGACGGTGAAGCGCAGGAGGCTGTGTCCCTGCACCGGCAGCAGGAGCTTGGGCAGGCCCATACGGCTGGACAGCCCGGCGGCGAGGACGACGAGCCCGATCACGTTGGGCCTCTCGCCTGAAGCGCGAGCGCAGGACGCATGTGCCGCCCGGCGGAGCCAGCGTGCACCTCGCCCCCTATCGCGGCACGTGCACCGGCCCGCTGCCCTGGGCCAGCGCGCCGCCGCTCCGCCCGTACTTCATGGCCACGACCTCGGCCAGCACGGCCAAGGCCACCTCCTCCGGCGTCTCGGCGCCGATGTCCAGGCCGATGGGCGCGCGCAGGCGCGCGAGCTGCTCGTCGGTCAGGCCGCGCCGCCGCAGGCGATCGAAGCGCGCCACGTTCGTCTTGCGGCTGCCGATGGCCCCGACGTAGCACGCCGCCGAGGCGAGCGCCGCCTCGATGGCCGGCTCGTCGAGCTTCGGGTCGTGCGCCAGGACGACGACCGAGGTCGCCTCGTCCAGCCGTAGCTGGCGCATGGCGTCGTCAGGGTAGGCGACGACGATGCGGTCGGCATCGGGGAAGCGCTCCGCGTTGGCGAACTGCGCGCGCGGGTCGACGACGACGACGCGGAAGCCGAGCACCTTGGCCAGCCGGCTGAGCGCCATGCCGGTGTGCACCGCGCCGACGATGACCATCGTCTGCGGCGCCGGGTAGACGTCGACGAAGACCTCCCAGAGCTCGCCGGTTTGCGGCTGCTCGTACCGCCGTGTCTTGGCGACGCCCTTGCGCAGTAGGTCAAGGGCGTCGCGGACGACGGCCTCGGCCGGCGCGCCGGGGCCGAGCGAGCCGAGCGTCCGGCCGTCGGCATAGATCAGCAGCTTCGCGCCCAAGTGCGCCTCGGGGCGCAGCGTGGAGGCCAGGGCAACGGCCTGCTCGGCAGCGATGGCGCGCCGTAGCTCATCGAACAGCGACACGGCTCACCAGTCGAGCTTCTCGATGAGGATGTCCACGAACAGCGACACGGCTCACCAGTCGAGCTTCTCGATGAGGATGTCCACACCGCCGCCACAGGCCAGCCCGACCTCCCAGGCCAGCTCGTCGCTGAGTCCGTAGCTGACGAGCTTCGGCTGCCCAGTTTCCAGCACCTCCTGGGCGTGCAGGTACACGTCGGCCTCGAGGCAGCCGCCACTGACCGAACCGGCCATCTGCCCGCCGCGCGACACGGCCAGCCGCGCGCCCTCGCGTCGCGGCGCCGATCCCGTGACGCGCACGACGGTCGCCAAGGCGACGTCCTCGCCAGCGGCGCGCCAGCTCGCGACCTGCTCGTAGACCTCGTCCAAATCAGCCTCCGTTGCCGCGCAGGATGTAGCGCTCGAGGGCGCTCAGCGTCGCCAGGTTGTGCGCCGAGGCGAAGACGTCCACGTACGGCAGCGCGGTGGCCATACCCCGCGCCAGCGGCTGGTACGATGCACGGCCAGCATACGGGTTGAGCCACACCAGCCGCCCGGCGCGGCGCTTCAGGTCGGCCAGCGCGGCGTCGAGCGCGGCGATGTCGCCGGTGTCCAGCCCATCGCTGAGCACCACGACGACGGTGCGCGGGCCGACGACCGCCGGGGCGTAGCTATCATTGAACTCCTGGAGGCACTGGCCGATCCGCGTCCCGCCCGACCAGTGGCGCACGGTCGCGCCGAGCGCGGCGAGCACGTCGGCCCACTCGCCGCGCAGCAGCGGCGTGATGCGGCTGAGCTGCGTGCTGAAGACGAACGTCTCGACGCGCGCCGGGGTGAGCTGCAGCGCGTAGGCGAAGAGCAGCAGGAATTGGCTGTACGTGTCCATGGAGCGGCTGATGTCGCAGATGAGCGCCAGCTCGGGCTTGAGGATGCGCCGGCGGCGGCGCACCAGCTCAAGGGCGGTACCACCGTAGCGCAGGCTGCGGCGCATCGTGCGCCGCGCGTCGACCAGGTGGCCGCGCCGGGCGGCGCGCATGCGGCGGCTGAGGCGTAGGGCCAGCCGGCGGGCGATGCGCTGAGCCAGGCGCGTTACCTCGCCGAGCTCTGCGGCACCGAGGTCGCCAAAGTCCTTCTGCGCCAGTACCTCGACCGGGCTGTAGAGCGCGACCTCCTGCTCCTCGGCCTCGGCCTCCTGCTCGTCGGCCTCGGTCGCGGCCAGCTCAACGTGCTGGCCCGGCGCCCGGGCCTCCGGCGGGGGGGCGCCATCGGCTGCCGGCGGCTCGGTGGGTGGGGCCACGGCACCCAGCTCCATTATGCGCTCGGCGGTCCAGAAAGCGTCGAAGACCTCGTCGAACGTCGCCACGTCGTCCGGGCTGCTGGTCAGGACGGTCCGCAGTGCCCAGTAGAACTCCTCGCGCCGCGCGACCTCGACGACCTCCAGCGCGCGGACGGCGTCGAGGGCCTCGCTCGGCGTGACGAGCAGCTCGCGCGCCCGTAGGAGGCGGCAGAACTGCACGACGTTGCCGACCAGATGACGATGGCGGGGGAGCAGCAGGGGCGTGCTCGTCGTGTTCGTCGCTGACCTCGACTGCTAGGCTGATGGCGCGTCGGCGGCGATGCGCTCGGTTGCGCGCGGGCTGCGCCCGTCCAGCGTGAGCGTGTGCGCCTCGGCAAGGACCTGCCCGAGGCGCTCACCGCCGAGCTGGCGAATGTCGTCGCGATCCTTGAGGATGACGCCCAGTGTTGCCTCGACCGTCTCGGCGTCCAGGTGGTCGCGGTGGAGTGCGATGAGGCTCATGGCCCAGTCCAGCGTCTCGGCCACGCCCGGCCGCTTGCTCAGCTTGATCTGCCGCAGCGTCTGGACGAAGGCACAGATCTGCCGCGCCAGCGCCTCGTTGGCCCCTGGCACCTTGGTGAGGACGATGCGCAGCTCCTTCTCGAAGGTCGGGTAATCGATCCAGAGGTACAGGCAGCGGCGCTTCAGCGCGTCGCTCAGCTCGCGGGTGCGGTTCGACGTCAGCACGACGTGCGGGCGGTGCGTCGCCGTCACCGTGCCCAGCTCGGGGATGGTGACCTGGAAGTCGCTCAGGACCTCCAGCAGGAAGGCCTCGAACTCCTCGTCCGCGCGGTCGATCTCGTCGATGAGCAGCACCGGGGCCTTGTCGTGGCGCGTGATGGCGCGCAGCAGTGGCCGCTCAAGCAAGAATGGCAGGCTGAAGATGAGCGCCTCCTTCTCCTCCACGGGCCGGTCGGTGCGCTCTTCGAGCTTGATGCGTAGCATCTGCTTGGGGTAGTTCCACTCGTAGTGCGCCGTCGTCGCGTCCAAGCCCTCGTAGCACTGGAGGCGGATAAGCTCGGTGTTCAGCACGCGGGCCAGGACCTTGGCGACCTCGGTCTTGCCGACGCCGGCCTGGCCCTCGATGAGGATCGGCTTACCCAGATGCATCGCCAGATAGACGGCGGTGGCGATAGCCGGGTCGGTGACGTAGGCGTGCCGCTCCATCGTCTGGCGCACCTGCTCGATCGTCTCGATCAACCAACCCTCCAGCGGCGCCTCCGCCGCGCACTTGTGCCCCTTCGCGGCCGGCCGAACGGGGGGAGAGCGTGCGCGACGAGCGCATCCTCGTCACGTTAAAACATACGCGATCGCGGGCAGAGGCGCACGGCGCGCGTGTCGCGAAGCACGCAGCGCGCTCTGGCTCGGCGGAAGCCTCGCCCTCCCCGGGTGGCCCTCCCCGGGGCGGTGGAGGCGAATGCCAAGCCACAATGCATCGCGCCTCGTCCCCCCGGCCCCTTTCTCCAGCGCGCTGGAGGGGGAGGCACGACCGCACAGCGGGGGAATCCAAAGGGGGCTTCGCCCCCTTTGGACATCCTTCTTTGGGGCGGGGTGGGGCCACCCGCCAGGGCTCTTTTCAGATCAAGTAGAGGTGTCGCGGCAGCACTACCCCCCGGCGAGCCTCTTCTCCATGCACTTGAAGAACTGGCCGACCAGCATATTGGCCACGCCGCCGATGATGCGCTGGCCCGTCGCGGCGATGGTGCCGCCGACCTCGGCATCGCCCTTCCACGTCACGAGCGTCTGGTCGCCCTGCGCGACGAAGTCGAGGGCCCCCTCGCCCTTGACGTAGCCCGGCGCGCCGGAGCCCTCGACCGCCAGGACGTAGCGCTCCGGCGGCTGGACGTCGCGCATCGCCACGTAGCCCTGGTACGTGCCGCGGATCGCCGCGATGCCGAGCTTGAGCGTGGCCTTGTAGCGTCCCCCGCCCTCCGGCTCGAGCTGCTCGCAGCCCGGGATGCACGAGGCCAGCTCGCCCGGATCGGTCATGCGCGCGAACACGACATCGCGGGGCGCCTGGAACGTGTGCTGGCCCTCGAGCTTCATGCTAGAAGTCCCAGAACCGCTCGACGATGTCGTCCGGCAGGTCGTAGACCGCCGGCCCCGCCGGCAGCGGCAGCGCCTCGGTGAGCAAGAAGTCCGGCAGGCGCTCGCTGTCGCGCCCCAGCCCAGCGCCGATATTGAACGCGCGCTCGGTCTTCAGGCAGCGCCGGCCGATCTCCAGCACCTCCTCCTCGGACACCGGCGCGCCGTAGCGCGCGCTCAGCAGCCGTGCGAGGTCCTTGGCCACCGGATTGGAGAACTGGCAAAGGCCCACCGAGTCCACGGCGGCCTGGAGAATCTGCTCGTGCCGCGCTTGCAGCAGTAGCGTGTTCTCGGTCACGTTGCGCGCCATCACCATCCCGGCGGTGTGGTCGGCGCCCTGGGGGCTGGTGGCGTAGACGATGCCGAAGCCCTTCATCGTGCGCGGCTCCCATGCCGGCAGCCCCTGGCCCTTGACCGCCGGGATGCGGGACACGCCGAAGGCCCGCGCCGTGGCCACCGTGCCGTTCCCGAGGATGCGGCCCAGCTCGGTGCCGCGGCGGACCTCCTCCAGCGCCTCGGCGACGCGTCGCCAGTCGCCCCACGGCAGCACGCCGGCGTCCATGGCCACGGCCACCGCGTTGCCGGTCTCGATGCTGTCCAGCCCGATGTCGTCGCAGAGGCGATCGAGATTGGCGACGGCGTCGATGTCGTCGATCTCCAGGTTCGGGCCCAAGAGCGCGATGGTCTCGAACTCCAGCGCCGATGTGACGTGCTTGCCCTCGGGATCGTTGTAAAGGACGGCGCACTTGATGACGCAGCCGGCCATGCAGGGGAGCATCTTGCCGCCGCGCGCCGGGCCGAGCTCCTCGGCGATGCGCACGCCGGAGATGCGGTCGGCCCCGGCGAAGCGCCCATGGTGGTGGTTGCGCGTCGGCAGACTCTGCACGTCCTCGCGGTTGACGAAGCGGATGACGCCGGGCGTGCCGTACTTCGACATGATCTGCGTGCGCCGGTCCTCCAGGACGGTCTTGGAGAAGCCGGTGGTGTGCTGGCGGTAGGCCTCGGCCTCGGTGGCCTTGAGGGGCGTCGTCCCGCTGTCGTCGACGACGATCGCCTTGAGGCCCTTGGCGCCCATCACCGCGCCGACCCCGCCGCGCGCAGCGTGGCGCGTCGGCCGGCCCTCCGGGTCGCTGACGGCGACCGACGCGCCGGCCAGGCGCTGCTCGCCGGCCGGGCCGATGGTGACCGCGCAGCGCTCGCGCGCCGGCCCGCCGAGCAGCCGCGCGTGGGCCTCGGAGTTGCCGACGCCTGCCAGGTCGTCGGCTGGCTCCAGGCGCGCGCCGTCCTTGGCGACGCGCAGCAGGTGCCAGCGGCCGCCAGCCGGCGCGCCCTCGACGACGATCGCCTGGATGCCCAGGCGGAGCAGCTTGTGGCCAAGCTGCCCGCCGACGTTGGCCTCCTTGATGCCGCCGGTCAGCGGGCTCTTGCAGCCCACAGAGACGCGGCCGGACGTCGTGACCGCCGTGCCGCCCAGCAGCCCGGCGGCGAGGACCAGCTTGTTCTCCGGGCCGAGCGGGTCGCAGCGCGGCGGCACCTCGCGCGAGAGGATCTCGGCCGATAGGGCGCGCCCGCCGAGCCTGGCGTACTCGGCCGGCACGTCCTCGTACGTCGCCGTGCGGCGCGCCATGTCGACGCGCAGGATGGCTGGCATACGATCTCCTTATCGCGCCCGCGCGGCGGCGTCGCGGACGGCACGGCGAATGAGCACCTGCGTCAGGTGCAGGCGGTACTCCGCCGAACCGTGCAGGTCGCCTAGCGGCTGCACGTCGTCGCCGGCCTTGTCCGCCGCGGCGCGTACCGCGTCGTCGCTCAGCACCTGCCCGCGCAGGGCGTCCTCGAC
>JACQUS010000463.1 GCA_016210125.1 Chloroflexota bacterium
ACGATGCCGCAGTCCATCTCCGAAAAGTCCACGGGAATCCACTCGCCGCCGATGCGCACTTCCATGGGGAGGTTCGTCGTGGCGTAGAAATGCTCCGGGAAGACGCCGTGGGCCGGCGCCGGGACGAGCTGGGCGTTGGCCGACTCGACGACGAGCGCGCCGACCTGCTGCACCTGGCTGATGATGGCGTGCAGCGCCTCCGGCGTCGGGGCCATAATCTCGATCTGCGCAAAGCTCGTCTCGCCCTTCCGGCGGCCGATGTCGGCGCGATGGATGACGAACTCGTTGCCGGAGTCGAGGATCGCGTCGAGGACCCTGGGGAAGATCAGCGAGTCGATGATGTGGCCGTGTAGCTCAATGACCTGGCTGTAGCGCTCCCCTTCGTCCATACTACGAGCTCAGCATCTCCTTCGTTTCTTTCTTCGCCTTCTCGATGATACCCTCGAACTCCGGGCCGGGGTCGTGGCCCAGCTCCTGGAGGCGCCTCTTGGCCCACAGGCCCACATTGCGGTCATCGCGGTAGTAGTCCTCGCCCTGCGCGTGCGAGGTGTCCAGGTCGGCCAGGCGGTCGCCGTCGGCGCGGTGGTAGGCTGGCGCGAAGATGAGCCGCTCGAGGCCGCTGCCGCCGCACTGCCGGCATGTCGGCGCCGCCGGCGGCTCGTAGCGCTGGACGAAAATGCTCGTCCGCGCGTTGCAGTCCGGGCAGCGATACTCGTAGGTCGGCATGGCTCGCCTCCCGCCGGAGACCGCCGTCATTGTACCATGCGTGTGGAACACCGACGGTAGGAGCGACGCCACCTCGCCCCTACCGGGAACCGAGTGCTGTCCGTGCTCTCTGTCGTCGTCGTGAGCTGGAACGTCGCACCGCTGCTGCGCCGCTGCCTGGCCTCGGTCTTGGCCGCCGCGTCCGGCCGCGCGCTCGACGTCTGGGTGGTCGACAACGGCTCACGCGATGCGAGCGTCGCGCTGGTGCGGCGCGAGTTCTCGCAGGTGCAGGTCATAGCCAACGAGCGCAATCACGGCTACGCGGCGGCGGTGAACCAGGGGCTGCGGGCCTGCCGTGGGCGGGCAGTCCTGCTGCTCAACCCCGACGCCGAGCTGCTGGGTGACGCGCTGCGGGTGATGGCCGATTACCTCGACGCGCACCCGAACGTCGGCGTCGTCGGGCCGCGGCTGGTGTATCCCAATGGCCGGACGCAGCCCTCGCGCCGCCGCTTTCCGACGCTGACCACGGCGCTCCGCGAGAGCACACCGGCGCAGCGCTTCTGGCCCGACAGCCCGGCCGTCCGCCACTACTACGTCGCCGACCGCCCGGACGAGGCCGAGCAGGACGTCGACTGGCTCGTCGGCGCGGCCCTGCTTGTACGCCGGAGCGCGATCGATGAGGTCGGCCTGCTCGACGAGGATTTCCCGGTCTACTGGGAGGAGACCGACTGGCAGCGGCGCATGCGCCAAGCCGGCTGGCGGATCGTCTACCTGCCGCATGCGTGCGTGCTGCACCACGAAGCGCAGAGCACCAGCCAGGCGCGACTGCGCCGGCACCTCTGGTTCCAGCAGGGCAAAGTCTGCTACTTCGCCAAGCACCACGGGCCGCGGGCCGCGGCGGCTGTGCGTGCGGCTCTCGTCGTGTCCTACGCGTTGCAGCTTGCCGAGGAGGGCCTGAAGTATCTGCTCGTGCCGCGGAAGCGGCCGCAGCGCGGGCCGTACCTCGCCGTGCTGGCGGCCACGCTGCGCGCGCTGCTGCGACTCCGCCCCGCCCCTCGCATCGGGGACGCGCCAAACCCCGCCAGAGCGGCCGAAGTCCCATCCGGACTCCCCGTCACCTCACTCCCTCGTTCTCCTTCGGCGGCCCTTCAGCATACCGCGGCGCCGGTGCGGCACGACACGGCACAGGTGGCTCCGCCCCCTGCCGGGGGTTCGGGGGTGACCCCCGAACTCCGTCCTTCCTCCTCCCTCGCAGGGCGGGAGAGAGGCACCGAGGGAGTGCGGGCCGAGGCTGCCGACGGCGCGCGCGCACAGAGGCACCGGTCGAAGCGGACCTCTCCTCCCGGCCCTCTCTCCGGCGCGGAGACGGGGAGCGATGCGCGCGAGACGCCGTCGCTCCCGGCGACGGCGCGGCTCGACTTCGTGCCGCAGGAGTACCAGCTTGCCGGCGGCGCGCTCAACGCCTGCGGCCCATACGCGCTGAGCGTGCTCGTCAACGCCTGGCGGCCCGGCGCGACGAGCGGCGCCGCCCTGGCGGCCACGCTGCGCGGCCGGCTGCCTGGGCCGCGCGCCTGGCGCGGCGCGACGCCGCCGTGGGTCCTCGTCGGGGCGCTGCGCCGGCGCGGCCTGCGCGTGGGCGGCGGCGCGGGAGGGCGGCTGGACGACCTGCGCGCCGCGCTGGCCGCCGGCTGGCCAGCGCTCGTGCTAGTCCGCCCGGTCGGCGCTGGGCGGCTCGTTCGCCACTACCGCGTTGCCGTCGGCTACGACGACGCGGCCGGCCTGCTGCATTTCAGCGACCCCGGCCTGCCGCCAGCCGAGCGCGACGTGCCCGGCAACCTGAGCCGGCCCTACGCCGTCTTCGGCCGGGAGTGGGGCGAGGGCGGCTTCGGGCCACTCTGGCGGCGCTGGTACGTAGCCGTGGGGCCAGGGCTGTGAGCGTCGCGCTGCTCAGCCCGGAGTACCCGCCCCTGCCCGGCGGCATCGGCGACTACTCGGCCCACCTGGCCGCCGCGCTGCGCGCCTCAGGCTGCGCGGTGCGCGTGCTGACGAGCCGCGCCGCGGTGCGTCGCGCCTGGGCGGAGGGCGCCGGCCAGCGGTCTGACGTGCTCGGCGTCGCCGGCCGCTGGGGCTGGAGCAGTATAGCGCGGATCGCTGCCGCGGCCGGCGGCTGCCGCGTCCTGCACGTCCAATACCAGACGGCGGCCTACGGCATGCACCCGGCGGTCAGCGCCTTGCCGCTCCTGCTGCGGCACACGCGGCCGGACCTGCGCGTCGCCAGCACGTTCCACGACCTCCTGCCACCGAACCTGTTCCGCGGCGCCGGACCCCTGCGCCACCTGCCGGCGGCGCTGCTCGCCGCGGCCAGCCACCGCGTGGTCCTGACGACCGCCGAGTCGGCGGAGGCGCCGCCGCTGCGGCTGCTCCGGCGGCTGGCGCCGCGCGCGCTGCGCAAGCTGCGCCTCGTCCCCATCGGCAGCAACCTGCCGGAGGACGCGCCGCCGGACTACGACCGCGCCACCTGGCGGCGACGGGTCGGTGTCGGGCTGGGCGAGCCGCTGCTGGGCTTCTTCGGCTTCCAGCATCCGAGCAAAGGCCTCGCTACGCTGTGGCACGCGCTGGCGCAGCCGGCGCTGCGCGAC
>JACQUS010000460.1 GCA_016210125.1 Chloroflexota bacterium
GCGTAGGCCGCCGCGTCGGCGTTGGCGCCGTGGGCCAGGGCGGCGCGCAGGGTCTCGCTGCGGTCGAGCAGGGCGGCCACGCGGTCGGCGACGTGGGCGAAGCGCGCGCGGCCCAGCGTGTAGCGCGCGACCATGCTGGTCAGCCCGGCGGCCAGCGCGCCGGCCAGCGCGGCGGCGGCCCCGCCGCCCGGCGTCGGCAGCTCGGCGGCGAGCTGGTCGAGGAAGTCGGCGACGGGCAGCGCCAGCAGATCGCGCGTCTCGCTGGTCATCGCGCCTGGGCCGCCAGCGCGCTGCGGATGGCCGCGCCAACGTCGGCCGTCGTCGCTGTGCCGCCGAGGTCGGGCGTGCGCGCCGTGCCGTTGGCGGTCACGGCGTCGATCGCCGCCAGAAGGGCGCGCGCGGCCTCGGCCTCGCCCAGGAACTCCAGCATCATCGCGCCCGACCAGATGGTGGCGATGGGGTTGGCGATGCCCTTCCCGGCGATGTCCGGCGCCGAGCCGTGCACCGGCTCGAAGAGCGACGGGAAGCGGCGCTCGGGGTCGATGTTCGCGCTGGGCGGCAGGCCCAGGCTGCCCATGAGGGCGCCGCCGAGGTCGGTCAGGATGTCGGCGAAGAGGTTCGACGCGACGACGACGTCGAGGGCCTCCGGCTTGGTGACGAAGGCCGCGGCGACGGCGTCGACCAGGCCCTGCGTCGCCGTCACGTCCGGGTAGTCGCGGCTGACCTGGGCGAAGACCTCGTCCCAGAAGACGGCGCTGTACTGCTGGGCGTTCGACTTGGTGACGCTGAGCACGCGCTTGCGCGGGCGCGTGCGCGCCAGATCGAACGCGTAGCGGATGATGCGCTCGGTGGCGAAGCGGCTGAAGACGGCGCTCTGAATGGCCACCTCGTGCGCTGTGCCCACGTGGACGCGCCCGCCGACGCCGGCGTACTCGCCCTCGGTGTTCTCGCGCACGCAGACGAAGTCGACATCGGCCGGACGCTTATCGCGCAGCGGCCCGCGCACGCCGGGCAGCAGGCGCGCTGGGCGCAGGTTGACGTACTGGTCGAACTCCTTGCGGATCGGCAGGATGAGACCCCAGAGCGAGATGTGGTCGGGCACCTCGGCCGGCCAGCCGCAGGCGCCGAAGTAGATGACCTCGTGGTCGCGCAGCCGCCGCATGCCGTCGGGTGGCATCATGCGCCCGTGCTCAAGGTAATAGCGGCAGCCCCACGGGTAGCTGGTGAGGTCGAAGGTGAAGCCGCCGTGGAGCTCGGCGGCAAGCTGGAGCGTGGCGACGCCCTCGGGGATCACCTCTTGGCCGATGCCGTCGCCCGGGATGACGGCGACGCTGTAGCGGCGAGTGCTCACGCTGTCCTCCTGCCCTCCATTGTATGACGGCAGGGAGGCTAGAGCACCACGTATGACGGCAGGGAGGCTAGAGCACCACTGCGTCACAGCCCCCGGGCCGCCGGGTCGCTCGGCACGTCGGCGGCCGGCAGCAGCACCTCGCGGAGCGGCTTGCTCAGCGCGCGCGCGAAGCTGACCGTCTCGTGCGTCCCGCCCCCGGTGCGGCCTGTCCAGACGGCGACGAGCAGGTCGCACTCCTCGGCGATGGCCTGGTTGCGCAGCGTGTAGGCCCCCGGGCCGAAGTCCCCGCTCTCGTCGAACACGCGCCGCTCGGCCGCCGCCGCCCAGACGCGCTCCAGCGCGGCGCGGTCGGCGGCGTCCCAGTCGGCGGCGAACTGCGCCAGCGGGAGCGGCAGGTACACGTGGTAGGGAACACCGAGCTGCATCGCGGCCTCGGCGGCCCAGAGGTCGACGCCGCGCTGGCCGCCGGTGATGAACACCAGCGGCCCGGCGACCTCGCGCCGCAGCTCCTCGGCGGCCCGCTGCACCGCCGCCGCGGCCTCGGCCGGCGCGCGGAAGTAGTGTGGCCGGTGGCCGGTCCAGCCGACGCGGAGCGGTGGCTTGCTGGTGGGCATGGATGACTTCTGCGGCTTGCGTCCGTGCACGAGGGGCCGTTCCCGCTGGGATCGTGAGTGATCGCCTAGGGCTAACTGTAGCAGCGCGCTGGCAGTGGGGCAATGGTCGAAGCCTGCCTTGGGACTGATCAAATGTAAGGATTGAACATGATATGCTTGCTAGCATGATGAAGCCTTACTTTGGAGCATGGCGATGATGGAGGTTCTGGCCACGGTGACCAGCAAGGGTCAGGTGACGATTCCGGCTGAGGTCCGTCGGCATCTGGGCGTGAAGACGAAGGATAAGATCGCCTTCGTCCTTGAGCCGTCCGGCACGGTGCGGCTGCGCGTGCCGCGTTATACGAGCGTGGCCTCGGTACGCGGCGCGGCCGGCTCGCTGAAGAAGCCGCTCACGTGGGAGGAGATGCGCGCCGTTGCGCGCGAGGACCGGCTGGCTGCCAAGTCCCCGGATGCGCGATGAGCGACCCGTTCGTCGACACGGACGTGCTGATCCGCCTACTGACCGGAGACGATCCGCAGAAGCAGGCCGCGGCAGTGGCGCTGTTTGAGCAGGTGGAAGCCGGCATGCTGCGAGTTGCGGCTCCCGACACGGTCATCGCCGACGCCGTCTACGTGCTCGCCTCACCGCGGCTCTACCACTTGCCGCGCGCCGAGATTCGGGATCTGCTGACGCCGCTCGTGCGCTTGCCGGGCTTGCGCGTGCGCAACCGCCGCGCGCTGCTCCGCGCGCTCGACCTCTACGCTAGGACGCGTCTGGACTTCGGTGACGCGTTCATCGTCGCCACCATGTGGGCGCTGAGATCCAGCGTGATCTACTCCTACGACGCGCACTTCGATCGTCTGCCGAACGTCACGCGGCGCGTGCCGGGCGTGGTGTGATGCAGTCTTCCGCCCTACCGGGTGGCGTAGGGGCGGCACGCGCGTCGCCCCTACGCGATTGACGAGCCGGGGCTACGTCGCCAGCAGGATCTTCCCGCTCGACTGCCGGCTGGTCAGCCGCTCCTGCGCCTGTCCGGCCTCGACCATGGCGAAAACGCGGTCGATGCGCACCTTGAGCTCGCCGGACTTCACCCAGCCCAGCACGTCTCCGGCACGCTGGAGCAGGTGCTCGCGGGTAGAGACGTAATCCGCGAGCCCCGGTCGCGTGAGGAAGAGCGAGCCCTTGGCCATGAGGGTGAACGGGTCCACCGGA
>JACQUS010000461.1 GCA_016210125.1 Chloroflexota bacterium
GCTTCTACGTCGATGGCGAGGACATCTACCTGCGGCTACCGGGCGATGCCAACCCGAACAACCTCTACGTCGGCGCCGGCAATGGCCGTGGCCTCCGCGTCAACGGGCCCAACGTGCGTATCTCTGGCTTCGAGCTGCGCCATTTCGGTGAGGCCGTCGTCTTCGATGCCGCCGCGACCGGCGGCGTCGTCGACCACGCCCTCTTCGCCGGCAACCTCTTGGGCGTCTCCTTCCGCGGCACGCCCGGCCGGCCGTCGGTCTATGGCGGCGACCACGTCGTCGAGCGCAATGTCTTCCAGGACAGCAATCTCTGGAGCGAAGACCTCGCCGGCGACGCGCCGATCCCATGGCCGTTCATCAAACTCTACGTGGCCAACGCCGACGGCAGCGACTATCCTTTCGACCGCATCGGCGAGCAGAGCGAGAGCGCCGCCGTCGGCGGCCGCGGCGGGGCGCAGCGCGTGGTCGTGCGCTACAACGTGATCGACGGCACGTTCAACGGCCTCGGGCCGGGCGAGCAAGCGGACTTCGACCGCTACGCCGGCATGGACATGGACGTCCACGACAACCTGATCCGCCACATCGCCGACGACGCCTTCGAGCCCGAGCGCCAGGCGATCAATCTGCGCATCTGGCGCAACCGCATCGAGCGCGCCGCGGTCGTCCTCTCGACGGGGCCTGTGCACTACGGGCCGGTCTATTTCTTCCGCAACCAGGCCTGGCGCATCGGCGCCGACGGCGTGGGCCGCGACGGGCGCGGCGACGTGGGCGTCGCATCGCTCTACGTCAAGTACTCCGGAAGCAGCCAGCCGACGGCGCGCGTCTACGTCCTGCACAACACGCTCTGGACCGACCGACCGGACGTCGACGGCAGCGGGCAGTTCGCCGGCGGCGGCGCGGCCAGCGAGGCGTTCTACCTGCGCAACAACGTCATCCACGCCACGCGCTACGCCTTCAGCGCGCCGACCGTCGAAGGCCGCTGGGACGAGGACTCCAACGCCTTCAGCACAACCGATCGCACGCGCGGGCTGCGCTACGGCACGCGCTTCACCACCGACGTCGACGCCTACCGCGCCGCCAGCGGCCAGGGGGCGCATACGAACCTAGCCGGCGACTTCGTCAGCCCGCCGGCGCTGCGCGACGCCACGGGCGGCGACCTCGCCCTGCCGCCCGACTCGCCGCTGGTCGACGCCGGCACGCCGCTGCCCAACCTCTCCGACCGGCCGGGCGTCGACTACCTGGGCGCCGCGCCGGATCTCGGCGCCCTTGAGGCCGGCGGTGCGAGCGAGCGCTCGACGGCGTCGCACGCGCCCTCAGCGCCGGCGCCAGGGCCGCCATCGCCGACGGCGCCCGTGCCGGCGCCGCAGCCCGAGCCGGTACCCCAGCCGCCGGCCGGCTTCGCCAGCAGCGCGACCGTCGTGCCGCCCGCCGCCGCGCCAGGCGAGACGGTGTCCATCGCCGTCGAGGTGACCAGCCCTGCGTCGCTAGACGCCATCCTGTACGTCGGCGTGTTCAGCCCGGCCGGCGAGAAAGTGTTCCAGCAGGCCATCGAGAGCCAGCGCCTTAGCGCCGGCCAGCGGGCGACGTACCGCCTCAGCGTGCCAGCCCCAACGCTTGCGGGCACATACGGCGTCAGGCTCGGCGTCTTCAGCAGCCCGGACGCTCGCACGCTCTACCACTGGAACGACAGCGCCGGGTCCTTCTCAGTCGGCGCGCCGGCGCGTCCATGACGACTTTATGACGAGAAGGACAGCGTGCCTCGGTCCCGCCCCATCTCGAAACGGCTGACGCAGAGCCATATTTCGCCGCGCCCCTAGTACTTTTCGACTACGCCGCTTGGCATGGCGGGCCTATTGTTGCGCTGGCAGCCTGGCTGATAGGGTGCCTGGGCGGCAACGTTATGGCTCGTAGACGCGGTGCTCGTAGACGCGGTATGGAAGCATGCTCCGGCTGCGCCGCGAGCGACCTCCCGGCCAGGCGTCCTCGGCGCTGGACGGGGGGCGTCCCTTGCGGGACCGGCGCCGCGTTATGGAGCAGCGACGGGCGCGCCCGAGCAGCGGAGCGGCCTGCGAGTGAGGAGGTGCTGGAAACGCGCTAGCCCGGCGACTCGATCCCGCGACGACACTGCAATGGGTATGGGAGGTGGTGGTCGTGGTGACCATACGAATGCCCGTCGTGACCCGACACGATGGGATGCCGCAGCTTGCCCTCGCCGCCGGAGCCGGTGCGCTGGAGCAGCGCATGGCCTGGCGCGCACGTCGGAGCGTCCCTCGCAGCCGCGCGAGCCACGCCGCCTGGGTCGGAGCTGGCCTGCCGCTGCCGGCGTTCTGCGGCCTGCTGCTTCTCGTGGCGCTGCTATCGCTCGTGGCCTTCAGCCTCTGGGCCGCCAGTCCGCTGCCCGACGCCAGTGCGGGCCGTGGCGTGGCCGGCCTCCTGCCGGGCAGCTCGGCCGACGGCGGCACGCCGGGCGCGCGCCCCGAGATGGCCATCGTCACTCCCGCCGGCAACGGCGTGACGGCTGGGACGCTGACCCTGACGGCAACGTTCAATAGCGTCGGCGTCGAGCTTCTGTTCACCGGCGACGACGACGGCGACGCCACGGCGACGCTGGAGTTTCGCCCATCCGGCGCGAGCACCTGGCGCAGCGGCCTGCCGCTCTGGCGCACGGCCTCCAGCGCTGCGCCGGGCCGCGCCTTCTACGGCTCCGCGCTGCTGCTCGACCCCGGCACGGCCTACGAGGTGCGCGTGACCGTCGGCGATCCCGACGGCGTCGCCGGGGCGGCATCGCAGACCAAGACGATCACGACCCGCGCCGAGAACATCCCCCCGGCCAGCGCGCTCGCGCCGACGCACTACGTCGACGCGCAGGGCGGCAGCGATGCCAACGCCGGCACCAGCCCGAGCCAGGCCTGGCGAACCGTGCGCAAGGCGCTGGCAGCCGCGCCGGACGGCGCGGTCGTGCACGTCGCGCCCGGCTTCTACGCCGTGTCGGGCCAGACGCGGACGACGCGCATCACGCTGGTGGCCCAGAACCCGGCGGTCGACGACGGCGCCACCCCGATCAATGAGGGGCAGCGCTCGGTCTTGACCTACGGGCCAGGGACGGCCGACAACGACAACACGGTCGTCATCAGCGGGCCTTCGTCGGCCGCTGACGTGACGTACAAGGGCGTCTGGCAGCAGGTCGCGCTGACCGGCCCAAACAGCGGTCGGTCCTACACGCTCTGGAAGTGGGCCGGTGCGCCGCTGTCGAGCGCGCAGGAGCTGGGCTACGCCTCCAGCAAGGCCGAGCTGCCGCGCCGCGTGCCGGGCATCAAGGTCCAGTCCGGCTGGAGCGACGCGCGGATGGCCGAGTGGCTCCACGAGAACACCGGCTACAACTACGGCTTCTTCACCGGCGCCAACGCCGCGGACATCTTTCTACGCCTGCCGCCGCAGGCTCCGTCCTCCAACCCGAACAGCCTGTACATCACCGTGGGCAAAGGCGAAGGCCTCGTGTTCAACGCCGCGGGGATCGAGCCGCCGGCGAACGGCGCTAACATTCGCCTCTCCGGCTTCGAGGTGCGCAGCTTCCGCACCGGCATCCGGCTGAATAGCGCTATGCGCTACGCCGTCATCGACCATAGCCTGTTCATCGGCGCTACGGGCGGGGTTGAGGCGTGGGGCAGCGCCCCCTCGGCGTACGGCAAGGGTCACGTCGTGGAGCGCAATCGCTTCCAGGACTTCAATCTGCGCGCGCAGCCGGGCCAGAGCCCGACCGGGATCGTCCCCTGGGACTTCGTCAAGTACACCATTAGCGACGTGTGGGGCTCGATCTACAAGCCGGCCGGCGAGTACATCGTCGGGTCCAGTGAGACGAGCGCCTTTGGCGGGCAGGGCGGCGCCCGCGAGGTCGTGTTCCGCCGCAACGTCGTCGACGGGCCGTTCAACGGGGTCTCGACCTGGCACAACGGCAACTACGACCGCTACTCGATGGCCGACCTCGACGTCCACGACAACCTCTTCAAGAACATCGCCGACGACGTCTGGGAGAACGAGCCGAACGGCATCAACGCTCGCATCTGGAACAACCGCGTCGAGCACTCGTTAGTCTTCGTCTCCATCGCTCGCTCGGAGTGGGGCCCCGTCTACATCTGGCGAAACACCACCTGGCAGATCGGCGACCAGGAGGTCGGGATCACGAACGACGGCAAGCGCGGCGTCGCCGCGCTCGCCTTCAAAGTTCACGGCGGCCACACCGTCGTACCCAAGGTCTACGTCGCCCACAACACGTTCTGGTCGAACCAGCCGGGCAGCAAGGCCTGGCAGATCACCAATGGCGGCGTGACGAATATTCCGTACTGGTTCTTACGCAACAACATCGTGCGCTCGGCGCAGCGGACGACGGAATGGGATACCATCCTCGGTGCGCGTTGGGACGAGGACTACGATCACTTCGCCATCTCGAACACCGGGGACGCGTACGCGGGACACAAATACGGCGGCACGGTCTACCGGACGGTTACCGACGTCGCCGGCTACCGGGCGGTCTCCGGCGGTGCGCAGCGCACGAACCGCTACGCTGGCCAGGACCGCGCGTTCACCGACTACGCCGCCGTCGACGGCCTGCTGAGCGGCCCGACGGCCGGCAGCCTGGGGCTGGCGGCCGGCTCGGCGTTCATCGACGCCGGCGTGCCCGTACCGAACATCTCTGACCGCACGGGCGTCGACTACCAGGGCACGGCACCGGATCTCGGCGCGGCCGAGTCGGGCAGCGGCGGAGCGCCGCCGCCGGCACCGGCACCGACGCCACCGCCGCCGGCACCCACGCCTACACCGCCGCCGGCACCCACGCCCACGCCGGCGCCGCAGCCGCCGACGAGCTTCAGCAGTAGCGCAACGGCCACGCCGGCGACGCCCACGCCGGGCTCCACGGTGACGCTCACCGCCGAGGTCACGAGCACCACGTCGGTGGACGCCATTGTGTACGTCGGTGTGTTCAGCTCCGGCGGCGCGGAGGTCTTTCAGCAGATCATCGAAAACCAGACGCTGGCGGCGGGCCAGCGGGCCAGCTATCCGCTGAGCTTCCAGGCGCCGCAGACGACCGGTACCTACGTCGTCAAGATCGGCGTCTTCAGCAGCCCGGACGCTCGCACGCTCTTCCACTGGAACGACAGCGCCGGCTCGTTCAGCGTCGTCGCTCCGCCGCCGCCCCCGCCGACGAGCTGGGCGACGCGCGCGACGGCGACGCCGTCGACGGCCAGGCAGGGCAGCACGGTGGCCCTCGCCGCCGAGGTGACCAGTCC
>JACQUS010000464.1 GCA_016210125.1 Chloroflexota bacterium
CCACGCGGCCGGCCGGGTCGCCGGCCACGGCCCGCAGCAGCACGCCGCGCCGCCGGCGGCCGCGGGCCATCGTCGTCGGCGGCTCGCTGGCCGGCCTGTGCGCCGGGCTCGCCATGCAGTCAGTTAGCTACGAGGTCGACGTCTTCGAGCGCTCGCCCGGCGTCATGCACAGCCGCGGCGCGGGCCTGGTGGCGCAGGGGCCGGTGCTGCGCCTGCTCGAGCGGCACGGCGTCGCCAGGCCCGAGGCGACCGCCGTGCCGTCACCCAAGAACCAGTTCATCGATCGCACCGGGCGCGTCCTGCGCGACGATCCGATCGTGCGCTACGCCATGTCGTGGGACGTGCTGTACCAGTTGCTCCGCCGCGTGTTCCCCGACGCGCATTACCATCAGGGCAAGCGCATGGTCGCGTTCAAGCAAGACGATGGTAGGGTCGTGGTGCGCTTCGAGGACGGTGATGAGGCGGCCGGCGAGCTGCTCATCGGCGCCGACGGCGTCGGCTCCACGACGCGACAGCTTCTCCTACCTGAGGTGCAGCCCGAGTACGCCGGCTACGTCGCCTGGCGCGGCCTGGTGCCGCAAGAGGCGCTTCCGGCGGATCTCGCGGCGCGCTTCGCCGAGCACTTTATGTACTACGATGGGCCGAACTTCCAGTTCCTGACCTATCCGGTCCCCGGCCCGGCCGGCGAGGTAGCGCCAGAGCTGCGGCGCATCAACTGGGTGTGGTATTGGATCGTCCCGCCGGGCGAGCCGCTGCGCGACGTGCTCACCGACCGCCAAGGTGCCGAGCGCCAGCTCTCGGTGCCGCAGGGCTTCGTCCGCGATGACCTGGTGGAGCGCCAGAGGCAGGTGGCGAGGCAGCTCCTGCCGGACCTGTTCTACCAGCTTTTCGAAGCCACGGCCGAGCCCTTCATTCAGGCCATCTGCGACCTCGCCGTGCCGCGGATGGCGTTTGGGCGCGTGTGCCTCGTCGGCGACGCGGCCTTCGCCCCGCGCCCGCACGCCGCGGCGGCCACGGCCAAGGCCGCCGTCGACGCCGTCGAGCTGGCCAAGGCGCTGCGCGGGGCCGACGGCGACATCGCCGCGGCATTGAGCGCCTGGCAGCCGGTGCAGCTTGAGCTCGGCCGGAACGTGCTCACCTACGCGCGGCTGCGCGGCAACCGGCTCGTCTTCGGGCGCTAGGTCTTCATGCCGACCGCCTCGCCGGCGCTCCTCCCCTTCCCCGTCGTCGAGGCGGCGCAAGCCCGGGAGCCGCAGGCGCTACTCCACGGTCACCGACTTGGCCAGGTTGCGCGGCTGGTCGACGTCGCAGCCACGGCGCACAGCGATGTGGTAGGCCAGGAGCTGGAGCGGGATGACGCTCAGCAGCGGCGAGAGCAGCGGCGCGCACCGCGGCACGTAGATCACGTCGTCGGCCTTGCGCGCGATCTCCTCGTCGCCCTCGGTGGCCACGGCGATGACCTGCCCACCGCGCGCCTTCACCTGCTCGATGTTGCTCAGCATCTTCTCGTACACATCGTCGCGCAGGGCGATGGCCACCACCGGCAGGTCCTCGTCCACCAGCGCGATAGGGCCGTGCTTCATCTCGCCGGCCGGGTAACCCTCGGCGTGGATGTACGAGATCTCCTTCAGCTTGAGCGCGCCTTCCAGGGCGATCGGATAGTTGACGCCGCGGCCGAGGTAAAGGAAGTCGCGCGCGCGGTAGTAGCGCGCCGCCAGGTCCTCGTAGCGGTTCTCGCGCTCCAGCAGCTCGCCGACCAGCGCGGGGACCTCGGCCACCTCGCGCAGCAAGCGCTCGACCTGCGCCGCCGAGAGCACGCCGCGCACCTGCCCGAGATGCACGGCCAGTAGGTAGAGCGCGGCGACCTGCGAGGTGAACGCCTTGGTCGAGGCGACGCCGATCTCCGGCCCGGCGTGCGTGTAGATGACGCCGTCGGCGATGCGGCTGGCCTGGCTGCCGACGACGTTGATGATGCCGACGACCGGCACGCTCTGCTGCTTGACCGCCTCCATCGAGACGAGCGTGTCGACCGTCTCGCCCGACTGCGAGACCGCCAGGCAGAGCATGCGCGGCCCCAGGAGCGAGCGGCGATAGCGGAACTCGGAGGCGTAGTCCACTTCGACGGGCAGGCGCGCCAGCTCCTCCAGCAAGAACTTGCTGATCAGGCAGGCGTGCAGCGCCGTGCCACAGGCGATGGCCACCACGCGCTCGGCCTGGCGGAGCGTGTCGTCCGCCAGCGGGAAATCGTCGAACACGACGCGCGGCGGCGTGAACGAGAGCCGCGTGCGCAGGACATCTTGGAGCGAGCGCGGCTGCTCGTGGATCTCCTTGAGCATGAAGTGCTTGTAGCCGCCTTTGGCCGCGGCCACCGGATCGAGATTCACCGTGTGCGGCTGCTTCTCCACCGGCGCGCCGTCGAGCGTCAGGTAGCGCGCCCCGGCCACCGTCACGACGGCCACCTCGCGGCTGTCGAGGAAGACCATCTGGCGGGTGTGCTCCAGGATGGCCGGCATGTCGGAGGCGACGAACATCTCACCGTCCGCCAGACCGACGACCACGCCGCCGGCATGGCCGATACGCAGCGCGACCAGCGTGCCGGGCGCGCGCTGGCTCATGACGACGATGGCGTGCGCGCCGCGCAGCCGCTGGGCCGCGAGACGCACGGCGTCGGCGACCTCTTGCCCGGCGGCGAGCTGCTCTTCGACGAGATGGACGATGACCTCGGTGTCGGTCTCGGAGCGGAAGACGTGGCCGCGCGCGAGCAGCTCCTGCCGTAGCTCGACGTAGTTCTCGACGATGCCGTTGTGGATGACCACCGTCTCGCCGTGGCAGTCGACGTGCGGATGGGCATTCGTCTCTGAGGGCCGGCCGTGCGTCGCCCAGCGCGTGTGGCCGATGCCCGTCTGCCCGAAGACCGGGTGGCGCGCCAGCACGGCCTCCAGGTTCGTCAGCTTGCCGGTGCTGCGCCGCAGCGCGATCCCGCCGCGGTCCTGGATCGCCAGCCCCGACGAGTCGTAGCCGCGGTACTCCAGGCGCTGCAAGCCCTCGAGCACGATCCGCGTCGCGTCGCGTGAGCCGACATAGCCGACGATGCCGCACATCTCTCGCCCCTCCTCTCCACGTGGCCGTCGCCGGCGGCGAGGCCCCGCCCCCACCCATTGGGATTTCGAACGCAGAGAGGACTGCCGTCCTCTCTGCACTCCTGTGAAAACAACCATCCTGCGTGGGGCTGCCCCACCCCGCCCCTCACAGAGGTTCCCAGAGGGGGCTTCGCCCCCTCTGGACTGCCCGCCCGCTCTGCTCCCCCTTTCCGAGTCGGAGAGGGGGCCGGGGGGCGAGGTCCATCTCCCGCAGCGCAGCGCTTTTCATTCATCGCTGGCGTCGCGCAGCGACACCAGGCAACTCCCCGTTGTCACGCCAGGCAGCGCACAGCCGCGGCCAGGTCGCCGGCCGTCTCGGCCAGCAGCACCGGCGCGCCCAGCTCGTGCTGGAAGTCCGCCAGCGTGTAGTCGTCCAGCGTCACCTGGCCGGGCGGATCGAACATGCGCCGCGGCAGCAGAACCGCATCGGCCGGCCCGTAGCCGCGCAGCGCGGCCAGCACCTCGGCCCCGACGAGCAGCCCCGAGCAGCCGACGTTGCCGCCGTAGAACGTGTTCGGCACGACCACCAGCCGCGGTTCGAGCCCGTCCACCTGCGCCAGGTCGCGCGCGGCGCGCTCCAACAGCGGCGCCGGCAGCTCGCCGCACACGAGCAGCAGCCGCGCCGAGCGCGGCAGGGCCGGCGGCAGGCGGCGGCGCGCCCGCGCCCAGCCGTCGAGGAGCGAGCGCACCATGCCCACGCCGTTCTCGTAGACCGGATAGCCATCGTAGCGCGCGGCGCCCGGCGGCCGCTCGCCAAGCCGCAGGTAGACCTCGTCCGACACGTAGGCGAAGTCGAAGCCTAGCTCGGCGCGCAGACGCCGCTGCGCGGCGCGCGCCTGCTCGTGGGTTGCCCGCAGCTCGTCCAGCGTGTGCGGGCGCACGCCGTCGCTCGGTGCTCGGTACTTGGTCAGGCCGACGGGCACGACGGACACCGAGCGGACCACCGGATAGAGCGCGCGCAAGTCGGCGATGCTGCGGTCGAGCACCGGCCCGTCGTTCCACCCCGGGCAGACGACGAGCTGCGCGTGCGCCTGGATGCGCAGCTCGCCCAGCCGACGAAGCTGCGCGAGGATGCTCGGCGCGCTCGCGTTGCCCAGCAGCCGGCGGCGCACCTGGTCGTCGGTGGCGTGCACGGAGACGTACATGGGGCTCAGCCGCTGCTCGGCCACCCGCCGCCAGTCGTCCTCGGTCCAGTTGCTCATGGTGATAAACGCGCCGTGGGCAAAAGAGTAGCGCAGGTCGTCGTCCTTGATGTAGAGGGTGCGGCGCATCCTTCGTGGCTGCTGGGTGACAAAACAGAAGGGGCATTTGTTGCCGCAGGTGCGGATGCCGTCGGCCGTCAGCGCGGCGAACGCCAGCCCCAGCTCCTCGCCGACGGCCTTCTCGGCGCGCAGCCGCACGGTCGCCTCACCGCGGCGCACGTCGAGCCACACGCCGCCGCCGGCGGTGAGGAATTGGTAGTCGAGCACGTCGCGCACCGCCTGGCCGTCAACGCCCAGCAGCACGTCGCCCGGCCGTACGCCGGCCAGGTCGGCGGGCGACAGCGGGTGGACGGCCGCCACGTCGAAGAAGCGCTCGCGTGCCAAGCGGCTACTCCTCAAACAGGCCTGGCGGCTGCAGCAAGAGGCGGTAGCCGCGCCGGCGCACCGTTTCAACTCGTGGGCCACGTGGACCGCCCTCGGCCAGCCGACGCCGCAGCGACCGTGCGACCGTGCGCACGGCGGCTGCCGAGCGCAGGGCGGTCCGTCCCCAGACCGCCTCGGCCAGGTCCTCGCAGGAGCACACCTGCTCCCGCGCGCGGACGAGGGCGGCGAACAGGGCATACTCCTCGGGCGCCAGGTGCGCCGTGCCGTGGGACAGGCGCAGCGCGCGGGTCGCGCCCTCCGTGCCGGCGACGCGCGCGCGCACGAGATCGACGGCGCGCTCGACCATCTCCTCGACCGTCAGGTCGTCGGTGTCGAGCTGCACGGCGTCATCGGCCAGGCGCAGCGGCGCGGTTGCCCGCCCGGCGTCGAGGTCGTCGCGCCGCAGCAGCTCGTTCAGCACCTCGCCCAGCTCGACCTCCTGTCCCTGGGCGCGAAGCTGCCGCCAGCGACGCTCGGCGCGGACCGCCGGTGAGGCCGAAAGGTAGATCTTCAGCGTCGCCTCCGGAGCGATGACCGTGCCGACATCGCGCCCCACCATGACGACACCGCCACGGCGCGCCGCGCGGCGCTGCACGGCGAGCAGGGCCCGCCGCACCGCCGGGTGCGCCGACACGACCGAGACGTGCGCGTCGACATTCGCGCTGCGGATGGCCCAGGTGACATCGCGCCCGTCAAGGCGCACGGTGTACGGCCGGCCGTCAGGCGCGTCGGGCGGTGCGATCTCGATCCGCAGGCTGCGCGCCAGTGCCGCGACGGCCTGCTCGTCGTTCGGCGGAACGTCGCGCTCGAGCGCCGCTAAGGTCACGGCGCGGTAGAGCGCGCCGGTGTCGTAGTACAGCAGGGCCAGCCGCTCGGCCAGGGCCTGCGCGAGCGTCGTCTTGCCACCGGCAGCCGGACCGTCAATCGCGATCACCGGGGCGATCACCGGGGCGATGACCGGACGCTTCGGCACCCCACACTCCCGCAGCGCGCTGCAGGCGCTCAACTTCCTCGGCGCTCAGCGGCCGGTAGCGCCCCGGCGGCAGCGCGCCGAGCGCTACGCCGTCGAGTCGCACACGGCGCAGCCGCAGCACGCCCAGCCCCAACGCTGCGCACATGCGCCGGACCTGGCGCTTGCGCCCCTCACGGAGCACGAAGCGCAGCCACGATCCGTCCGGCGCAGCCCGCAGCAGGCGCACCTCGGCGCGAGCGATGCGGCCGTCGTCCAGCACGACGCCGCCGCCGTCGAGGCGCTCCGGCAGCGCGCGGTCGACACGCTGGTCCACAAGCACATGATACTCCTTCGGCACCTGCGACGACGGGTGGGCTAGCCGGTGCGCCAGCGCCCCGTCGTTGGTCAGCAGGAGCAGCCCTTCGCTCGCGGCGTCGAGCCGGCCGACCGGGTAGACGCGCACACCCCGCGGCAGGAGGTCGAGGATCGTCGGCCGGCCCTGGGGATCGCGCGTTGTAGTCAGGTAGCCGGGCGGCTTGTGCAGCAGCCAGTAGATGCCCGGCGGCGCCGCGCCGAGCGGCCGGCCGTCGAGCGTGACGCGCTGGCGCGTGGGGTCGATCTTCGTGCCCAGCTCGGTCACGACCGCGCCGTCGACGGCTACGCGGCCGGCGCGCATGAGGCGCTCGGCCTCTCGCCGCGAGGCGACGCCGGCCTTCGCCAGGGCCTTCTGCAACCGCTCGGTCATCCTGGCGCCCGCCTCAGCACCGCCGTCGGGAGCTCACCGTGGCTGCCACGCGAGCTGCGCAATGAGATGGAGGAGATCATCGAGCACATACGGCTTGGTGAGATAGGCAGAAGCCCCGAGGCGCTCGGCGATCTCGGCGGCGCCGAGCGTGGGGGTGATGACGATGAGTGGGATCGAGTGCCCCAGCGCGACACGAAGACGCTCGCACAGCGACCAGCCGTTCATGACGGGCATCATCAGGTCGAGCACCACCACGTCGGGAGGGCTGGTCTGCGCAAGGTGGAGGGCATCCGTGGCATCGGCGGCCGCTCGCACCTCGTACCCTTCATCCGCCAGCGCCTCGTCGAAGATCGCCCGCACGGCGTCGCTGTTCTCGACAATGAGGACGCGCTTCATAGACAGCCTCGTCAACGGTAGCGTGTTGGGCCTACGTTGGGCCTCCGAAGCAGGAGCTCACCCTGCCCGGCCCATTCTCACCCTAGCTCGCTTGCCAGCGCAGATCAACGCGGAAGGCCCAGATTTTACACTCTCTTTACGTCCGCCACGGTCTCTGGCCCTCCCGTCCGTGAGGCGCCCGCAAAGCGGCCACGTCGTGGGCGGTGCGGATTCCGGCGCCCGCAAGGCGCGATCACCTAGGGACGGCAACGTGGCCTTGCGCTAAGGCTCGTGCCTGTGCCCCGCCGTGCGCCGCGCGCCCTCGCCGCGTTCGAGGTGCCCACCGAGGATCGCGCCCAGCATGCCCATGAGCACGCCGTACAGGAGCACGAAGCCGGCGATTGCTGGCACGGCTGTCTGCACCGTAGGCTGGCGGAGGAGAAAGCCGAGGGCCTCGCCGAGCGCTCCGACGAGCAGCGCCAAGCAGATGCCAATCGTGGCTCCGATGATCAGACCATCGCCGACGCGCGCCCGCACGCGCGTGCCGGCGAACCACCCGCCGATGAGCGGCGCGAGCGGGCCGGTGACGAGGTGCACAAGAGGTATCAGCAGGCAGCCGACCGCCACCGCGACGCCGGCCAGCCCGGCCAGGATGTCGCGGCCCACCGATGCGCTGAACGCACTCCGGGCGTCCGTTTCCATCACTGCGTCTGACCCCTGTAAACTGTTGCTCACGGTCATCGAGCTTGCATCATCGCACGCCATCACTATACCGCCCTGAGCGCCCGCCGATCGCGCCCGCGGAGCAGCCGCCGCAGGCGCCGGAGGGGCGGCGTCTGGTAGAATGCACGTCAGCGGGGAGCGCCGCGCTCCAAATGGGGCCGGCCCGACGGCCGGCTTCGCGGCGCAGCGGGTGGTGTGCAGGGTAGGGGAGTTGGAGTACGACCTAGAGCGGTGGCGGGACGCCACGGAGACGTGGCATTTTCGACTGGTGCGACGCGAATCGCCGGGCGCGCCTGATGACGAGTCGTTTCAGGCCCGCTTGGGGTACGTACGCTACTTGATCTGGCGTGGCCTCGTGCGCTTCGACGTCGACCCATCCGCAGGCACGGTCTGAGCCAGCCGGCGTGCGCGGCCCGGACGCAGGCGCCGGCGCAGCGCCGACGGCAACACGGACGGCGACACGATGGAGGGCAACGATGAGCGCTGACGCACGCGAGCTGCGCCACGCGCGCGCGGACGACGAGCGGCTGGCCGAGGCCGTCGCCGAGCGGCTGGAGGCCTACGAGCCGCTGCGGGCCAGCGGCGCGCGCATCGCCGTCAGCGTCGAGCAGAGTGTCGTGCACCTGCGCGGCCTCGTGCGCGGCGCAACGCAGCCAGCCGAAGCCGCGCGCGTGGCGGCCGGCGTGCCCGGTGTCCGCGCCGTGCAGACGGGCGGCCTGCGCACCGACGAGCAGATCGCCGTCGACGTGGCCGCGGCGCTGGCACAAGACCCCGAGACGGCCCGGGCTCTGCTGCGCGTCCAGGTGGCGCTCGGCGTCGTCCTCCTGCGCGGCGGCGTGGCCGACCCGCACGTCGTCGAGCGCGCCGTGGCTTGCTGCATGGACGTGCCAGGCGTCCAGCGCGTGCGCAGCGAGGCGCAGGTCGTGCGGGCGGCGCCGCGGGCCGGGACGGGCTGAGGCGCACGTCCGTTGCGGCTCTGCGGCGGCGCGTGGTACAAAGAAGTGGTGCACACAGAGTGCGTGGACGGTTGGCGAAGGGCGTGGCGGAGGCCGGCGATGGACGAGCGGGGCACGAACCTAAGCGTGCAGGTAGAGGGGCTGGTGGCGCTGGCACAGACTGACGAGAGCAGCGAGCCGCAGCGTGTCAGTCTCCGCTTCTACCGCGAGGAGCCCGGCGGCGAGCGCTCGATCCAGGAGGTGACGCTCTCGCTGGCGCAGGCCGAGCGGCTCGGCCGCTTCTTCCACTGGCTGGCACGGCGCCAGGCGCAGCGCCGCCGCCGGCAGCTCCGCAAGCCCGACCGCGGGCGCAGCAACGAGCAGCGCGGCGCCAGCTAATCTGAGAACGGCCCTGGCGGGCTGTCCTACCCCGCTCCAAGGCTGTCCCACTCCGCTCCAAGAAGGATCCCCAAGAGGATCCCCAAGAGGATCCCCAAAGGGGACTTCGCCCCCGTTGGGGTCGCTTTTTTCGCCTCCGATGGTCGCGGCCCGTCGCGGCGACCGCTCTGTGAGATCAGCTTGTGCACTCGGCGCTGCCCCGCTCCAGCCCTCCTGGAGCGATGCGCAGAGGTCGCCGCGGGCGACCTCTGCGTGTCTGCCGAAGGCGGTACGGGGCTGTGCCGGACAGCGGGCCAGCTTCACAGGCCGACTGCGCAAACCCGATGAAGACGGCACCTCGGGTGTGATGGCGACCACCGCCCCAGCTTGCCCGGCGTGCTATAAACGTGGGGGGAGCGGCAGTCAGCGCCGCCGGAAGGAGCGCAAGATCGTATGGCAGGTGGCACGATCTACGACATCGTCATCATCGGCGCCGGGCCGGCCGGCCTGACCGCGGCGCTGTACGCTGCGCGCGCGAAGCGTAGGACGCTCGTGCTCGAGAAGGCGGTGCCTGGCGGCCAAGTGGCGATCACCGAGTTCATTGAGAACTACCCGGGCTTCGTCGACGGCATCGGCGGCGCCGAGCTTGGGGACGTCATGAAGCGCCAGGCGGAGCGCTTCGACGCCGAGTTCGTCTTCGACGAGGTCACGGGGCTCGATCCGCACGGGGCCGTCAAGACCGTTCACGCGCTGGAAGGCGCCTACCAGGGCCGCACGGTCATCCTCGCCACCGGGGCCGAGCACCGCCGCCTTGGCGTGCCCGGCGAGGAGCAGTACAGCGGCCGCGGCGTCTCGTATTGCGCCACCTGCGACGGGGCGTTCTTCGACGGCAAGGACATCGTCGTCGTGGGCGGTGGCGACTCGGCGCTGCAAGAGGGTGACTTCCTCACGCGCTTCGCCCGCCGGCTCAACATCGTCCACCGGCGTGACACGCTGCGCGCCGAGCGCATCTTGCAGGAGCGGGCCTTCGGCAATCCAAAGATCAGCTTCGTGTGGAACTCCGCCGTCGAGGAGATCGTCGGCAACGGCGCCGTGACGGGCATCAAGCTGCGCAACCTCAAGACCGACCAGGTCGAGGTCCTGCCGACCGACGCGGTGTTTCCGTTCGTGGGCATGGTGCCCAACACGGACTTCCTGAAGGGCGCCGTCGAGCTCGACGCGCAGGGCTACGTTAAGGTCTTCAGCGAGAAGCTGGAGACTTCGGCCGAAGGCGTCTGGGCGGCCGGTGACCTGCGGCCGAACGTGCCACGGCAGGCCGTCACCGCCGCGGCCGACGGCTGCATCGCCGCGCTGGCCGCCGACGAGTACCTGGCGCACCACGGGGCGTGAGGCGCTACAAGCTGACCTCGCGCTCCTCGACGATCATGGCGAACGAGCGCGCCTGGTCGATGAACTGCGACTCGTCCGCCCGTACGCGCTCGCCCTGCGGCGTGCGGAAGGCCGCCCGCAGGCTGTCCAGGTCGTCGAACCACAGCTCGGCCACGCCATCGTAGCGCGGCTCGCGCCCCGAGACCTCCACGGGCGGGTTCTGCACGTAGCGCCGCAGGCCCGGCAGCGCCGCGGCGAGCGGGCCGTGCACCTCGCGCCAGTAGCGCAGGAACTCGTCGCGGGGCATGCCCGGCCGGCGCGTCACGACGCCGATGAACTTGACCATCGCCTTCCCCCTCACGCGCATGATCTGCACTCGGCTGCCAGAGACGGGACATCGCCTGCGCGCAAGGAGCGTGCCTCCTCTTTTCGCCACTCCACGCTGCAGAGGCCCCGACCCATGTTGCCTGCGGCCGGCGCGTTTGTCCACGTGCGCGGGCGCATCGGCCGCGCGCTACTGCCCGCGGCCCAACGCGTCCTCGTAGGCCAGCTTGTAGAGGCAGCGCGCCAGTCCGGCGATGCCGGCCTCCATGTCGGCCGCCGTGGCGTGCTCCTCCGGCGTGTGGCTGCGGCCGTCGCGGCACGGGATGAAGAGCATGCCCGCCAAGCAGATCGAGGCCATCATCTGCGCGTCGTGCCCGGCGCCGCTGAACATGTCCATATAGCGCATGCCTAGCTCGCGGCAGGAGGCACGGAGCAGCGCCTGGATCTGCTCGGACATGGCCACCGGCGGGTGGCCCGGCGCGGGCAGCCGCCAGGTGACCCCAAGGCCGAGGGCCGCGCCCTCGCGCTCACAGATCGCCTTGGCCGCCGCCAGCATCTCCTGCTTGCGCTCCTCCTCAGGGTGGCGGCAGTCGATCGTGAACTCGACGCGCTCCGGCACGACGTTCGTCGAGCCGGGGAACGCGGCGATGCGCCCGCTCGTCAGCACGCCGCGGCCGAAGCGCGTCGCGAGGTCCGGTAGGTGCGTGATCATCCTCGCCGCGCCGACGAGCGCGTCCCGGCGCATGCTCATCGGCGTCGTGCCGGCGTGGTCGGCGCGGCCGTGCACCGTCACGCTGACGCGCTGCGTGCCGACGATGCCCTGGACCACAGCGATGGGCACACCCTGCGCCTCCAGCATCGGCCCCTGCTCGATGTGCATCTCGATGTAGGCCGCGATATCGCTACGCCGCGCCTCGCCCACGCGGTCGGGGTCGAGGCCGGCGCGGCGCAGCGCCCCGCCGATGGTCACACCGGCGTCGTCGGCCATCGTGTCGACGTGCTGTCGCCCCAGCCTACCGGCCACCGCGCGGCTGCCGATGACGCCGATCGGGAAGCGGCTACCCTCCTCACCCGTGAAGGCGACGACCTCCAGCGGCCGCGTCGGCGGCCCGTGGCGATGCACCACCTCGCGCACGGCGATGAGGCCGCCGAGCACACCGTACGGGCCGTCGTAGCTGCCGCCGTTGCGCACCGAGTCGAGATGCGAGCCGGTGACCACCGCTGGTGCGCCCGGCCGCGTGCCGTCGACGCGGCCCCACAGGTTGCCCGCCGCGTCGCGCCGCGTGGAGAGCCCGGCCCGGCGCATCCAGCCGGCCACGAGCTCGTGCGCTGCCTGCTCCTCACGTGAGAGCGCCCCGCGGAAGACGCCGCCGTCGCCGGTGGCGCCCACCTGCGCCAGGGCCTCGATCCAGGCCTGAAGCTCGCTCACGCGCGTGCCTCTCAAGAAATTCGGCGTCGCTGGCGCACCCGAATCAGTTACTGCCAGCCGCATGCCGAAGATCGTAACCTAGCGCCCGTCGGAAGAGTCGTGCAGCGCCAGCTAGCGCCGGGTCCGCTGCGCGCCGAACTCCGCGCGAACGGCGCGGACCTGGCTAGAATCCGTCCTTGAGAGACGCTTCAAGCAGGCGGTCCGCTAAGGAGACGAGGCGGTCGGTGTCTCGGATATTGGTTAGCCAGCGCGGCGGGATGGCCGAGACGTCCTCCCGCGCGCCCAACAACGCCCCGACCACTGCGCCGTTGGTGTCGGTATCGCCTCTCCTCGCTCATGCCGCCTGCTCCTTCCCGGCTCCTGGCCACTCTCGCGGTTCCCTTATGGCGCCGCTTTTCGCCCTTCGCCGGCATCCTGTACTGGCGCGGGCAGCTCCTCCGTGCCGCGCCTGGCGTGGTCCCCGGTTGAGCAAGGGCCCGGTCGCGGGCGCGCGGCATTCTACCTCAGGGTCGCATCCTGCGGTGCGGGGGCAATCGCCGCGCGACGCCGGCCACGTCGGCGCCCTCGGCCCTACGGCTCTCCCTGTCGCCGTGCGCACGCCGTAGGTAACCAGCGCGACCCGCCAGCCAGAGCCCACGCCGCGCCCGGTGCTTGCGCGCAACCGCGGGCCATCCTACGCGCCGGCCAGGCGGACCGCAACGGCGGCCTCAGGGCAAGGCGAGATAGCGGAACGCCTCGGCGTAGGCCAGGCCGCCCGCCGCCCCCCAGAACGCCGCACGCTCACGGACGATCGTCTCCAGGTCACGGCCGGACGTCTGGCTGCGATGCTCGCGCAGCGCCGCCACCTTGGCATCGAGCACATCGGCGATGTCCACCCAGTAGTCGGGCTGCGGCGGCTGCCAGAGCAGCACCTCGCGCGTCTTGTGCGGCTCGAGGCCCTCGGCC
>JACQUS010000454.1 GCA_016210125.1 Chloroflexota bacterium
CCCCCCGGACGCGGCGAGGGCGAGACGCGGCGACGCGGAGAAGGGGAGACGCGGGGAGAGTTGCTCGCCTCTTCCCCGCCTCGCCGTGTCCCCGCGTCCCCGCGTCCGCGTGTCCCCGCATCCCCGCATCCCCGCATCCCCGCGTCCCTCATCATGGAAGGGGGCACGGGCGGGGCCGACGCCTTCCCCAGTCTCGTCCACGGCAGGCACGCCTGGCTCGTGCCGCCGGGAGATGCGGCCGCGCTGGCGGCCGCGGCGCGCTCCCTGCTGGAGGACCCACTGCGGCGCACGGAGCTTGGCGCCAGCGCACGTGCGCTGGCGCACTTCTTCCGTTGGGAGCGCATCGCCGCGGCGCACCTGGCCCTGTACCGCGAGCTAGCGGAAGAGGTGGGGGACTGACCCCGGGCGGCGCTTCCCGAGCCATTGCATCGCTAGCCCGGCTTGCGTGCGCGATACAGGCAGAGCGTCCCGACGATAGTCGCATACCGCGCGGTCTCTTCGACCTGCGCGAAGCCGGCTTCGGCCATCATCGCCGGCAGGAGGCCACGCACGTTGTCCGCCGTCGTCGCGAAGCCGTCGAGAAGCTGGATCGCCACGAAGGCCAGCCGCATGGGCACGTTCTGCGCCCGCCCCCAATCGGCCAGGTGCAGCTCCCCGCCAGGCCGCAGGACGCGAAAGATCTCGCGAAGCGTCTTGCCTTTGCTCTCGCGCGTCAGATGGTGGAAGACCAAGCTGGAGAGCACGCGGTCGAAGCTCACGGCGGCGTAGGGGAGCTCGTACGAGAGCGCCTGCGTGAGCACCACGCCCCCGGCAGACCGCGCGATTTTCGCCCGCGCGAGCGCCAGGATGCGCGCGTCGCCGTCCAGCCCGACCACCGTGGCCGAGGGGCAGCGCCGCTTGGCGAGCAGCGCCAGAGTCGCGGTGCCGCAGCCCACGTCGAGCACGCGGTGGCCACCCCTGATGCCGGCCTGCTCCAGCAGCCGACCCTTGATCGCAAGCTCGCGCGTGGTCCACCGAATCAGTGGATCGTAGAGGTTCGTCAGCCAGCCAAATCTGAGGGCCGGGATGCATTGGGCGTGCGCGCTCATACCGCCGGTCACCGGGCCTGCCGGGTCACTCTGTCAGCGTGCCTTTCGTGCTAGGGACGTCGCCGCGGCGCGGGTCGAGGCTGGTCGCCGCGTCGAGCGCCCGCGCCAGCGCCTTCAGCAGTGCCTCGGCGCGGTGGTGGTCATTCGTGCCGCAAAAGACGCGGGCGTGGATGGTGCAGCGGCTCTCGCGCGCCAGCGTCTCGACGAAGTGGCGGACGAGGTCGCCGTCCAGCGTGCCGATGCGCCGGCCGCCGAAGTCCGCCTCGACGACGGCGTAGCCGCGCCCGCCGGCGTCCACGACGGCCAGGGCCAGCGCCTCGTCGAGCGGCGCGTAGGCGTGGGCGATGCGCCGGATGCCGCGCCGCTCGCCCAGCGCCCGGTCCAGCGCGCGTCCCAGGCCGATGGCCACGTCCTCAGTCGTGTGGTGCTCGTCCACCTGGAGATCGCCGCTGGCACGCACCCGCACGTCGAACAGCGCGTGGCGGGCCAGGCTATCGAGCATGTGGTCGAGGAAGCCGATGCCGGTGGCCACCTCGGCGTGCCCCTGCCCGTCGAGGTTCAGCTCGACCTCGACGCTGGTCTCGCTCGTCGTTCGGCGCACGGTGGCCGTGCGCGATTCCACTACCATCCCGCACTCCCTTGAGACTTCCCGGCCCTCATGGGGATGCCCCACCCCACCGCAAGGGTGCGAACGCAGAGGGGACTACCGTCCCCTCTGCACACCCCCTTCCCTTCGCGGCAGTGCGCCACGGCGCATCGACTACCCCTCCCCTGAAAATAACCGTCGCGGCTGTGCCACCCCACCCCCCGAGAGAGAGTCCAGAGGTCGCCTTCGGCGACCTCTGGACTCCCCGCACCCACGTCTCCCCCTCGCCGCGTGCGGGGAGGGGGCCGGGGGTGGGGTGCTCCCCGCGCCGCCCGCGCATTCCATCCCCACCC
>JACQUS010000467.1 GCA_016210125.1 Chloroflexota bacterium
TCGTAGCTCTGCTCGACCATGCCGTAGGGGCTGCTATTCGTCTTGTAGCCCTCCGGCGTCGTCGGCGAGAATTGCCCGCCGGTCGACTCGTAGCCTAGGTTGTCCTCACAGATGACGACGACCCCGAGGTTGCGGCGCGCCGCGTGGACCAGGTGCGAGGTGCCGATCGCCGCCGCGTCGCCGTCGCCGACGACCAGGACGATCTTCTTGTCCGGCTGGGCGATCTTGAGCCCGGTGGCGACCGCCATCGCCCGGCCGTGCGTCGCGCCGTAGTTGTCGCCGTTCCACGTCCCGTAGGTCTGCCGGCCGACGCAGCCGATGCCGGTGCCGAGGATCACGTCCTCGGTCTTCCAGCCCAGCTCGTCGATGGCCTGCAGGATCCAGTTCTCGATCATGCCGATGCCGCAGCCGTGGCAGGCCTTGGTCGGGATCTGGCTGGGGCGCAGGTACTTCGCCGCCAGGCGGTTCATCTGCGAGAGGCGGTTGTCGCGGACCTCGACGGCCATTAGCGCACCTCCGTCCAGACGTAGGGAAGCTGGGGCATGCCGCGCCCGGCGGCGACGCTCTCCAGCGCCGCCACGACCTCGCCGACCGTGTGCAGCTCGCCGGCCTTGCCGGCGAAGTGCACCTTGCGCCGGTCGGGCGCCGAGCGCTGCACCTCGCGCACGAGCTGCCCGTCGTAGTTCAGCTCGCAGACGACGAAGTGCGCGTCGCGCGCGAAGAGCTCCTCGGGGAACGGCCAGAGCGAGATCAGCCGCAGGAAGCCGGCGCGGACGCCGCGCTCGCGCGCCGCCAGCACGCCGGTCTTGACCGTGCGTGAGGGCGCGCCGTAGGCCACGGCGATGACCTCGGCGTCGTCGAGGCCGACGGCCTCGTAGCGCAGGAGGAGATCGCGGTGGTGGCGGATCTTGTTGATCAGCCGGTACGACTGCGCCCAGTGCGCCTCGACCTCCTCGATGTCGTAGCCCTCCGGCGTGTGCGCGTAGGCCGAGACACAGACGCCCGAGCCAAGGCCGACGACGTTCGGCGGCACGTCGATGGCGTCGCTGCCCTGCGGGAAGAAAGGCATCTCCAGATTCAAGCGCCGCGGCACGACGACCTCGCCCAGCGCGTCGTAGTCGGCGGGGACGAAGAGGTCCTCCTGCATGTCCGAGATGACCTGGTCGGTGAGGATCGTCACCGGCGTGCGGAAGCGCTCGGCGAGATTGAACGCGTCGATGGTCAGCCAGTACGTTTCTTGCACGCTGTTGGGCGAGAGGACGATGGTCTCGAAGTTGCCGCCGTGGGAGGCGTAGCGGGCGACGTAGAACTCGCCCTGCCCGGGGGCGCCGGTGATGCCGCTGACCGGGCCGACGCGCATGGCGTCGACAACGACGACCGGGATCTCGTTGGCGATGCACCAGCCGTAGGCGTCGTGCAGCAGTGTGTAGCCGGGACCCGAGGTGGCGGTCATAGTCTTCAGGCCGCCGAGGCTCGCCCCGGCGCACATGTGCAGCCCGGCCAGCTCGTCCTCGGCCTGCAGGTAGAAGCCGCCGACCTGCGGCAGCCGCTTGGACATATGCTCGGCCACGTCGGTCGCCGGCGTGATGGGATAGCCGGCGAAGAAGCGGCAGCCGGCGGCGATGGCCGCCTCGGTCAGCGCGTAGGTCCCGACCTCGAGGACCTTGCGCCCCTCGCGGAAGCGCTGCGCCCACTCGACCCACGGCGCGACCAGCTCCTCGCGCAGCGCGGTCTGAAGTGCCATACGCAATCCCTCCCTAAGCCACTGCGGCGGCCGGCTGGGCGGCCTCGCGCGGCTCGACGTTGAGGCAGAAGTCAGGGCAGATCTGGAAGCAGAGCATGCACCCGACGCACTCGTTCTCGTCCACGATCTCCACCGGGAACCAGCCCATCACGTTGACCTGCTTGCTCCACACGAAGACGTTCGTCGGGCAGATGTTGATGCAGAAGCCGCAGGCCTTGCACATGTCCCGCGCCAGGGTGACGCGGAACTTGCCGGCCAGATTGGCCTTCGCCGGAATCTTCTTCTCGCGGAACAGCCCTGCCATCGCTTGGTCCCTCTGCTTGTACTGGCCGCATCCTAGCATCGGCCGCGCGCGCTGTCTAATAGCGTCTCGTTATGGATTCCATAGCGACCTTAGTAGTGCTCGTGGTGCGCATCTACGAGGGCGCGCCCGCCCGGCTCGGGAGCGGCGAAGACCGGCCCGTCCGACTGCCGCGGCAGGGCCAGAATGCACGGCACAGCCACCAGGCCCAAGAGGGCGGCCAGCGCGATGGACAGCGTGTAGCTGCCGGTCCAGTCGAAGAGCACGCCTCCCAGCCAGCCCCCAAGGCCCATGCCGACGAGCGCCCCGA
This sequence comes from Chloroflexota bacterium, assembly GCA_016210125.1. GTDB lineage: Bacteria > Chloroflexota > UBA6077 > FW602-bin22 > JACQUS01 > JACQUS01. The sequence continues at coordinate 2,356 of JACQUS010000467.1, forward strand.
CCATCTCCCAGGCGTGGATGGAGTTGAGCGGCGCCCGGGCGCCGTAGTACCGGCGATTCAGGATGGGGAAGCTCGACATCTCGGCACCGAAGGCCAGGCCGAAGGCGATCGAGATGAGGTAGAGGGCCAGCGTGCTGTCGGCCCAGAGATACGAGAGCACGGCAAGGGATTGCAGGGCATAGCCGAGCGTGAGGATCGTCTTGGCGCTCCAACGCTCGATTAGGATGGGAACGCCGAAACGGCTCACGATAGACACCACCGAGACCGTGCTAAGGAGGCCGGCGGCGAGCACGTCGGGCACGCCCTTGAGCACCGCCAGGCGCACGACGTGCGCCAGGGGCACGGCGTGGGCGACGCAGCCGAGAAAGTGCATGGCGATGAGCAGCCAGATCGTACGGTCTCGCCGGACCTGGCTCAGACCGACGGGCGGAGCGGGCCGGCGCGCGACCGGGCCCGTCGCGGCGGATGCTCCCTGGCCATACGCGCTGAGCCCAAGCTGCGCCGGGTGGCTGCGCAGGAGCAGGGCCGCGGCGAGCATCGGGACGCCGGTGACGACGCCGAGGATGAGGAACGCCCGCGTCCAGCCGAGGGTGGAGATGAGCCAGCCGAACAGGACTGCCAGCACGAACGGGCCTAAGCCGGCCGCGGCGAAGGTCAGGCCAACCGCCGTGCCGGCGCGGCGGTGAAACCACTGCGTCATGGTCACCGGAAGCAGCGTCGTGAAGATCACGCCGGTGCCCCCGGTTAGGACGGCGTAGAAGACGTAGAACTGCCACAGCTCGGTCATCAGGGCCGTAAGCAGCAGGCCGGCGACGAACAGGACGACGGCGACGATGGCCACCGGCCGGACGCCGAACGTATCGGCGAGCCACCCGGCCAGCAGCGCCAGGGGCACGCCCGAGACGAAGAGGATGAAGTAGGCGAACGACACTGCGCCGAGGCTCCACCCGAACTGCTCGACCAACGGGGACACGAAGACGCCGAAGGAGTTGCGCATCCCAGCGGAGACGGTAACGATGAGCATCGCACACGCCAGCACCACCCCTGCGTAGTGCCACCGGCGGCCCAGCGCCAAGGCCAGAGGGTCCAGGGCGAGCAGACGCCCCACCCGCGGGAGCACCGCGTCTGCTCGCTCGACGTTGCCCATGCCACCATCCTCTGCGCCGCGTCGGCGGCCCCGGCGACGGCCGTCATCCGCTCGCGCGCGTCCGGCCGTCGCGCGCCCGACCGGCATTATGCGCCTACCCGGCCGCCGGTGTCGACCCGGCAGGCGAGCTTGCTATGATGAGGGCAGCGCCGAGGTACCGCGGTGGACCTATCGCTCCAGCAGCTCCGCGTCTTTTTGACCGTCGCGCGGCGGCTGAGCTTCACGCGCGCCGCCGAGGAGCTGTTCCTGACGCAGCCGGCGGTCAGCGTCCAGGTGCAGAAGCTGGAGCGCGTCGTCGGCCAGCGGCTCTTCGAGCATCTCGGCAAGCGTGTGCGCCTGACGCCGGCCGGCGAGCTGCTCTGCCGCTATGCCGAGCGCCTGCTCGACCTCACCGAGGAGTTGCGCGCCCAGCTGGCCGAGCTGAGCGACGCCTGCCAGGGCGTGCTCGGCATCGGCGCGAGCACGACGATCGGCGTCAGCGTGCTCCCCGCGCTGCTCCAACGCTTCCGCGCTCGCCATCCCGGTGTGTTGCTGCGGCTGCACATCGGCAACGTGCCGGAGGTCGCGCAGCGCGTGCTGGATGGCCAGCTCGACCTCGGCCTCATCGCCGGCGACCACCCGCACGAGCACCTGCAGAGCCGACCGTTCCTCGACGACGAGCTGGTCCTGGTCGTCCCGCCGACGCACCGCTGGGCCTCCTGTCCAGCGATCGAGCCGCGCGCGCTGAGCGGCGAGCCGCTCATCCTGCGCGAGCGCGGCTCGACCACGCGCGCCGCCGTCGAGCAGGCGCTGGCGGCGGCCGGCGTGGCGCTGAACGTCGTCGCCGAGCTGAACAACAACGAGGCCTTGCTGGAGGCGGTGGAGCTGGGCATCGGCGTCGCGATGGTCTCGCGCTACCCGGCGCTGGCCAAGATCGAGACCGGCCGGCTGTGGCAGGTGCCGGTGGCTAGGCTGGCGCTTAGGCGCTCGTTCAACGTCATTGCCCAGCGCGGCAAGCACCGCACCCCAGCGATGCGCGCCTTCGAGGCGCTCTTGGACGAGGCCCGCGAGGCCGACTGGTGGCCCAGGGCTCGTGGCGCACGGCGGGAGGCGGCCGGCGCCGCCGACCAGGGCGAGGGGTGACGGCGGCGCGATGCCGGCGGCGAGGCGCGCCCGCCGGACACGTCTGGGCCGCCGGGTGACGCCGCGAGCCACTGCGAGCTCGGCTTCCGCGACGCGCGCTGGCGCCAGGCCCGGGGCTGGGCGATGCGTCCGGTCCGGCGAGGTTCGCGCCCGCGCGGAACGGGGCGCTGCGGTCGAAGGACCTGGCGGCTCCCGGCGCGCGCCGCGCTGGGGCCTCGCGGGCAACGAGCGACGCGTGGCAGATGTCGTGGGGCTGTGGGAGGCCCGCCGGTGGCTGGGGAGGAGGGTGAGAGGGATGTCGTTACCGATAGCCGGCGGGGCTGAGAGCTACCGGGATCTGCTGGAGCACCTCGTCGCAGAAGGGAAGCTCCCGCGTACTGCTATCGACCAAGGTGAAGCCTTCTGGCGTGTACACCTGCAGCAGGGCGTCCCCATGCCCAATGGCCAGACAGCGATCATTTCGCTCGATACGCTGTATCACCTCCTCGCTGACCACCGCATCTGGCGCAAGCCTGACCGTATTCTCGCCCTGCTGCCGCATGTCTTCGAGGTCCGCACCGCATCACTCAGGCGTTGGCGTGCGCTTAGTCAATGGGAGGAAGGAGATCAGGTGCTCAGCGGCTATGCTATGTTCGATCCCGATGGGCGGCTGCGCACACTGCACGTCGTGCGGCCGCGCGAACTGCGCCGCATGCAGCGGCAAGGAGAGCGCCTATGGCCGTAGTCAGGGCATCGACAGCAGGGACCGCGTCCCTAGACGTGCTGGTACTCCGCGTAGAGAACCCGGCTGTGGGCGACTGGACCGCCGACCCCGTCGATGGGACCGGGATGCTTGCGGTCCTACGTGAGGTGGATGAACACGACGAGGCAACCGGACGGATCGCCGGAGTGGAGATCGTGGACTTTCTCCACTTCGACCGCTGGGACGCCCTGCCGAAGCTGGATGTCCTCTGGGAGCTTCCCGGCCAGGAGCCCCTGCTGCTCGATGAGCTGCTCAAGCGCGAGCAGCGCCGGCTGCGGCAGCAGGCCAAGGTGGTTGCCTAGCCCCTAGCCTTTATACTCTTTCCCGTTGCGGACGGCACGATGGGCACCGCCCCACCGCAGGAGTGAGGTGCAGAGGGGGCGGTAGCCGCCTCTGCACTCCCCTTCCCGCATCCGGCACGGATGATGCCACTGCCAACGAGAATGAGTATCAGCCCACGGCCCCGCTCGCCCGCACGGCGGCGATGCGCGCGGCGTCGTAGCCGAGCACCTCGCGCAGGACCTCGTCGGTGTGCTCGCCGACGTCGGGCACGCGGCGGGCCTCCGGCTCGGGCACGGCCGACATCTTGACCGGATTGCCCATGATGCGAACCGCGCCGACGACCGGGTGCTCCATGGTCAGCACCATGCGCCGCGCGGCGATGTGCGGGCAGGCCATCATCTCGGCCACCGTCTGCACCGGCGCCGCGGCCACCCCGCGCTCGCCGAGGTAGTCGCTGGCCTCGACCTTGCCCCGCTCGGCCAGCCAGCCCTCGAGGATCGGGCGCAGGACGCTCTCGTCGCAGCGCGCGCGGTCGCCGGGCGTCGCCAGGCGCGGGTCGCTCATAAGGTCCTCGCGCCCGATGGCTTTGCACAGGCTCGTCCACGAGGTGCTCGGCGCGGCGGCGATGGCGACGTAGCCGTCTCGCGCGCGGTAGATGTCGTACGGCCCGGCGATCGTCTCTCCGCCGCGCGACGTCGCCTCGCCCGTCAGCGCGTAGGTCATCGCCGGCCGCTCACACAAGGCCGCCATCGCGTCGTACATCGCGACGTCGACGAGCTGCCCCTGCCCAGTGATCTCACGCATGCGCAGCGCCATGAGCACGCCAATGGTGCAGTACAGCGCCGGCACGAGGTCGCCGATGATCGTGCCCACGGCCGTCGGCGGGCCGTCGCGCTGGCCGGTGATGTCCATGAGCCCGCTGAGCGCTTGGGCGATCAGGTCGTAGGCCGCCCGCTGCCCGTAAGGGCTCTCGTAGATATCCGCGTGGCCGAAGCCGGAGATGGCGGCGTAGATGATGCGCGGGTTGACCTCGCGGAGCTGTGCATAGCCGAGGCCAAAGCGCTCCATGGTGCCGGGCGCGTAGTTCTCCCAGACGACGTCGGCGTGCTTGACCAGCTCACGGAGCAGGTCCTGCCCCGCCGGGCTGCGCAGGTCGAGCGCGATGCTGCGCTTGTTGCGGCTGAAACGAAAGATGCCGCCGCCGAGGCGCAGCGCGTCCATGCCAGGCCGGAACGGCCCGAACTCGCGCATGAGGTCGCCGGTGCCGGGGCGCTCGATCTTGATGACGTCGGCGCCGGCGTCGGCGAAGAGCATCGTGCAGAACGGGCCGGCGGCCATCTGCGTGAGGTCGAGGACGCGCAGGCCCTGAAGCGGTCGCGTCGGTTGCACCGTAGCTCTCTCCTGTTAGCTAGAGGCTCGTCTTCGGCATGCGCAGCGGTAGCGTCGCCAGCACGCCGATCGCCGCGGTGGCGGCGCCCATCAGGAAGACACCGCGGAACGAACCGGTCACATCGGCGAGCGGCCCGGCGACCACCGGCCCAATCACCAAGCCGATCGCCGCGCCGATGGCATTGATGCCGAACGCCGCCGGCGCGAGGGCCGGTCCGACGATGTCCCCGCATGCGGCCGCCGAGACGGCGAAGTTCGCGCGGGCAATGAGGCCATAGAGCAAGGCGGCCACTAGGTAGCCCAACACCGAGGGCGAGAACGTGAAGATGGTGAAGCAGGCGATCTGCACGACAAAGATGAGGGCCACGGCGAGCTTGCGGCCGGCGCGGTCGGACAGCACGCCCCACACCAAGCCGCTAAAGAGCGCGGCGAGCCCGGCGGCGCTCCACAGCGCCCCGGTCGTCGCCGGATCGACGCCGCGCTCATTCATCAGGTAGGCGGCGAAGAACGTGGCGAAGCCGACGTAGGCGAAGGTATTGATGCCGGACAGCAGTGAGAGGTACCAGACGAGCGGGTGGCGCATCACCGCGGGGGTAAAGAGCGATGGCTTGACCGCGACCGCCGGTGGCGGTGCGGGCGCCGTCTCGCCGACGCGCGCCTGGCCAGGCCGCGGGCGATCGCGAAGCAGCAGCGCGGTGAGCAGCGTGAGCGCAAAGACGGCCAGGCCGAAGTAGCCCCAGGCGAAGCGCCACCAGTCGACGCCGTGGGCGACATAGATGAGTGGCACGACGGCGCCGGTGACGATGAGCCCCATGCCGCTGCCGGCGGCGACGATGCCGGCGGCTAAGCCACGGCGCGACGGCGCGAACCAGGCGCTGCACATACCCATCACGGGCACGGTCACGAAGGCCATCGCCACTCCGACGGAGAACTGCGCCAGCAGCGCGACGAGAAAAGTCGGCGCGATCGCCAGGAAGAACATGGCTACGCCGGTCATGGCGAGCGCAACGCTCACAACGCGGCGCGGCCCGTGGCGCGCGGCGACGAAGCCGGCAAACACGGAGACGACGAGGTAGCCGCCGGAGTTCACGCCGGCCAGCAGGCCGGTCTGCGCGTAGCTAAGCTCCAGCGCGTCGCGCATCGCCGGCAGCAGCAGCGGGTAGGCGAAGCGGCCGAGGCCCTGCGCACCCAGGAGCGCCAGCAGCCCGAGCGCCGCCACCACGTAGCCGTAGTGCGCGGAGCGCAGCGCGCGCGGATGGACCCGGCTGCCCAGCGTCATCGCATCTCCCGCCGCCTCAGCGCACCTCGACAAGGTCGCGCGGCAGCGTGTTCATATTCTCGTGGCCCTGGGGCGTGAGGAGGATCTGGTCCTCGGTGATGTAGCCGCCGATGCCGTCGATATAGTACGGCGTCTCCAACGCGAAGACCATGCCCTGCGCCAGCACGCAGTGCTCGGCGGCCTCGATGTACGGCCACTCCTCGTGGCCGAAGTCCGAGCCGAGGCTGTGGCCGAAGTGGCCGCGCGTGTAGGTCGGGAACCCGGCCGCGCGCATTGCCGCCAGCGCGGCATGAAAAACCTCTGAGATCGGCACGCCGGGCCGCATCGCGGCGCGCGCCGCGTCGTGCGCCTGGAGCAGGCCGTCCTGGATGCGCCGCTGGTACTCGCGCGCGCGGCCGAAGACGAACGTGCGCCCGACGTCGGCCTCCAGGCCGGCCACGGTGCAGCCCACGTCGAACTTGAGCAGCGCGCCATCCTCGACCTGCGCCGTGGTCATGCCGCGACCCCACGGCTGCGGGCCGACGCTGATGATATCCCAGGTGGCCTCCAGACTCGCCACGCCGCGCTCGCGCGCCGCCTCGATCACCCCGGCGCGGTACGCCAGAGCCACCCCGGCGGCCGGCATGCCGGATGCCAGGTGGGCGACGGCGTAGCGCAGGCCGGCCTCGGTCAGCTCCGCGCCGAGGCGCAGCGCGGCGATCTCGCGCGCATTCTTGATGGCCCGCAGCTCGGCGAAGACCCGCGTCGAGTCGACGAACCTCGCGTGCGGCAGGCGGTCCCGGACTGCGCGCAGGTCGTTGGCGGCAATGAAGTCCAGCTCGATCCCGAGCCGGCTGTGCTCTAGCCCGCGCTCTCGCACGGCATCGCTGAGCAGGCGCAGGCAGCGATCGAGGTCGTAGGTGCCAGGGCGGTCAGCAGGCTTCGGCCGGCGCTGCGCCGCGACGCGGATGACGTCCTCGATGGGCCGGTCGTCGGCCAGGAGCCCGGACACGTCGTCGATCTCGATCCACAGTGGGTGAGTGCGTAGGTCGCGGATATCCGACCCCTGCCGGAAGGCTACCTCCTGGGTGTCGGGGATGACGGCCGCCGGGGCCAGCGCGTCGTCGGCCGGCAGGAGGACCATGGCCGGCCCGGCGCGCCGCCAGAGCCAGCTCGCCGGCCCCGGGTGGACGCCGCTGACGTACTGCACGTTCTCTGGCTTGACCACAACCATCCCGTCGAGGCCGGCGGCAGCCATCAGCGCACGGGCGCGGGCCATATCGACGTCGGCCACACGTACTCCTCTCTGGCCAGCGGCCTCATGTGAGAACGGCCCAGGCGGGCTGCCTCAACCCGCCCCAAAGAGTGTCCCGAAGGGGGTGAAGCCCTCTTGGATGCCCCTCTTGGATGCCCCTCTTGGATGCCCCTCCTCTTGGATGCCCCTCCTCGGCGGTGTGCCTTCCCCCGGCTCCCCGCCGCGCGGGAGAGGCGGACGCAGGGGCTGCGGCCCTCCTGCAACGCTTGTTACCCCGATGATCGCGGCATGCCGCGGGGCCGATGAATACGACGCGGCCGGGGGGCCTCGCCAACGCCGGACGCTGCTACGGTGGGTTTCCGGCCCTTTGCACCCAGGTCCGGCGCGCGGCGGCCGCGGGCCGTTCGCAGCACTGCGCGCGGCGTACGGCCGGCCGTCAGCTTGCGCCGTGCTGCGCTGCGGCCGCGCGCACGGCGATCAGGCGCGTCGTCAGGAACGTCGCCACGGCGGCGCCATCTTGGTTCTTGACCGTATGCCGGGTCTTAACGATGCCCCGCCCGGGCTGGCGCGTCGTGCGCCGCTCGATCACTTGCACCTCCACGTGCACCGTATCGCCCACGCCGACCGGCGCGACCACGCGGTGCTCGTCGAAGCCGAGGAAGGCCAGCCCGGTGTTGTGCAGCCAGCCCTCTTGGATGACGAGGCCCTCGGCGATGGCCAGGATGAGCAGCCCCGGCGCTACGCGTCGCCGGAAAATGCTCTGCGTCTCGTAGTATGCGCGGTTGATGAACAGCTCCTCGGCCATCCCGGAGAGGCCGACGAAGGCGCTGATATCGTAGTCGTAGATCGTGCGCCCGCGCGTGGTAAGCACGCGTCCGTCGGTCCAATCCTCGTAGTAAAGCCCTTCCACGTCACTTCTCCGTTACACGGTCTCGGCATCGATGCGCCGGCGCCTGCCGGCAGATCGTACACGCCGGATAGCCTGGTCGAAAAGACCCAGCACCTCGTGCGTCGTCACTAGCGGCGCGAAGGCGCGCAGCCACCTGCGGACGTAGGGCCGGTCGATGGCGCGCCCCTGCCGGCTGAGCACGCGCTCCACGTCCTCGATGTCCCTGGGCCGACCGGCTACGCACTTGTGAATGATGAGATCTTCAGCGCTCACCAGGCGCACCGTGCGGAGGCCGGGTAGATCCGCAACGACGGCGCGGCGCATCACCTCCTCTTCGTAGCCCGGTATGGCCAAGGACACGTCGATTGGCGTGCCGTCACGTGCCTGGAGTAAGAGGACGCGATGGCGGCGTGCGAACGCGAGGGCGTCCGGGAGGCGAGGCTGGAAGCGCGCAGCCAGCGCCTCCAGCAGCGCTGCTTCCTGCGCGCTTGGTGCCAACACGGCGACGTCCACGTCGCGCGTAAAGCGCGGCTCGCCCCAATGCTGGGCCGCCAGTCCGCCAATGATCGCGTAGGGGACAGCCAGCTCCTCGAGGAAAGCCCCGACCTCCGCGGCGACGGACAGGATCGTCATGAGCCAGCGGCGTGGCGGCGTGCCAGCTCGGCGAGCATCTGGCGCATACGCCACAGCACCGGCGAGGGCTCGGCCGGAGCGCGCGCGGCGGACTCGGCGCTCGCGTGGAGGGACAGATAGATGCGCAGCGCCTCCTCGGACGTCAGCTTGGCCAACGCTGCGCGACGCTCGCGCTCGATCCGCCGTGCGGCAACTCGCTGGCCGCGCAGCCAGCGGCGGACCTCCGCCGGGTCGAGCTGCGGTGACGCGCTGGTGCCCGGCGCTCGTCTCATCGCGTCGCTTCACCGGACCTCGAAGTAGGCGAGGCTGGATGCGCGCTGGCCATCCGCCTCGATCTGGATGCGCACCTCGACGCGCCCGCGGCCCGGGTCGCGCTGAAGCTGCCAAAAGAGCTGGGCGACGCCGTTAGCGTTGGCCTTGGTCTTCACGCGGTCGGCTTTCTGCCCGTTGGGCCACGTGAGCTCGGCGCTCACGACGGCACCGGGCAGCGTCTGCACGTGGATGCGCGGGTTACTGCCGCGCGTGATCACCGGCCGTGTGACGATGATCTCCGGACCGAAGGTCGGCCGCTGACCCATCTCTCCAGAGCGCTGCACGTCGTCTGGCAGCGCTGGGATCTCGCGCTCCGACGCGCAGGCCGTGGCAGCGAGGGCGAGGAGCACGCAGGCGAGCGCCAGAGAGCGGAGCACGTTTCGGTGGCGCAACAAACATCCCCTTGAAGCTGGTTTCCTCTTCTCGAAAACGTCGCAGGATCGGGATGATGCGACAGGACGCCCTGCGCATCCAAACTTGAAGCTGGTTTCCTCTTCTCGAAAACGTCGCCGGGAGTGCTGCTGTTATACCAAGTGCCGGGCGGGGAGTTCAAGGGGCTGCGGCCCGGGAGGTCACGGGCGTCCCGCGGCGGCGCCGGAGACGGATGAAACGCGGCCGACGCGGCCCACCGGGCGGGCGCGCGGCGCCCTACACGACGTAGGTGCGGTGCTCCTGTGCCAAGTCGATAGGCCCATCGAAGGCGGCACGCGCCTCCACGAGCGCCGCTTCAGGGTCGGTGCGCCAGAGGTGCGTCAGCACCAGCCGCCGAGCACCGCCCGCGCGCGCGGCCTCGGCCGCTTCCTGAGCCGTGATGTGCCCGCGCCAGCCGGGCGGCGCGGCCGACGGCGCCAGCGTCGCCTCGCAGAGGAAGAGGTCGGCATCGCGGGCGACGGTGACGAGCGCCGGGCACGGCCCCGAGTCGGCCGAGTAGGCAAACCGCCGTGTGCCGTCGACGACGATGGCCCAGGTCGGCACGTAGTGCTCGACGGCCACGAAGCGGAGCGTGAGCGTGCCGATGGGCAGCTCGGCCTCAGGATCGTACTCGCTGACGGCAAACACGTCGGCGAAGAAGCGCTCCGGGGCCTCGAAGCCACCGGCGAGCGCCAGGATCGGCCTGACGACGCCCTCGAGAACCGCGCGTCCCCCGGGCGGGAGATAGAGCGGGATGTGTGGCGGCTCGAAGTCCGGCCGGTCGCGCGGGCCGTACTTGAGCAGGTAGCGGAAGGGGATCAGGTCGAGGATGTGGTCGGCGTGCATGTGCGAGATGACGATGGCGCTGAGTCCGTCGTACCCGCCGTGCAGCGCCAGGTTGGCGAGCGCGCCGCTACCGCAATCGAGGAGGATGCGCATCCCTTCAGCGCGCAGGACGTAGCCCGAGCACGCGCCGCCTGGGGAAGGCGCGGCCGGGCTTGCGCCGAGCACGGTGAAGTCCACGTGCTGAGCCATCGCGTGCGCCTCTCGGCGAAGGTTCCGCTATGCCTCGTGGGCCAGGGATCCCGATCGCCAAGTCGCGCTAACGGCGCTCGCGCTCGCGGCGTGCCTCGTCGGCCACCGAGCGCAGAAGGTCACGGAACTCCTGTTCGGTCATGGTCACGAAGTGCATCACGGCGTCGTCGGCCATCGCCTGCTCGTCGGCGCTCTGTACGAGGTACGCAGACATGCCCCACCTCCCTGCGGAATCGCCGGGGCTGCGCGGCCCTCTGTCCGCGCCGCCACTCCGCTCGACCGGTACCAGTGCGCTGGACAACGCAACGGGGTGTGGGCGCCACGCTCCGAGCGTACGCCACATCGTCCGGTGGTTCGCGTGAAATTCGGTTGAAGGAACGGTTGAGAATCGGACGCAACCAAGACGTCGGCCGGCGGCCGCCCGGTAGCCAGATCGCCCGGACGCATGTCCCACCCCTCATGATGCGACGTGCGCCGCGACATGGTGCCCGCCTGGCGGCCGATCGCAACCCCACTGTCACGGCTGGCGCGCGCCACGACGGCGGGCCTCACGTGGCTCCGCTCCCTTCGCCCGACACGCCGCTCCGGCCGCGAAAGCCCAGCGCGAACTCGGCGACGAGCTGGCGCAGGAACTCGTTGTTCCCTTCGCCGATCTGATAGGCCTTTGCATCGCGAAAGCGCCGCTCGAGACCGTACTCGGCCGTGAGACCGTAGGCACCGTGGATCTGCACGGCGTTGGTAGCGACGCGAAAGGCCACGTCGGAAGCGTAGAGTTTCGCCGCGGCCGACTCCATCGCCAGGCGGGTCTTCCCCTGGTCGAGCAGCCAGCCTAGCTCCAGATAGAGCAGCCGGCTCGTGCGCACGCCGATCAGCATGTCGGCCAGCATGCCCTGCACGAGCTGGAAGCGCCCGATGGGCTGGCCGAACACGATCCGCTCGCGCGCGTAGCGTAGCGCGGCGTCGAGGCAGCCCTGCGCCAAGCCGGTCATGCGCGATGCGACCGACAGCCGCCCGTGGTTGATGGCCGACGTCATCACCCGAAACCCCTGGCCTTCACTTCCGAGTACATTATCGGCAGGGACGAGGCAATCCTGAAACGATAGCTCGCCACGCGCGGTGACCTGACTGAACATGACGTCGCGGAAGCGGCGCGTGGCAAAGCCGGGCAGGCCACGCTCGACGATGAGCGCGCTCACTCCGCCATTTCCGGCGGCCGGATCGGTGGTGGCGAAGGTGACGAAGCTGGCCGCCAGGTCCGAGAAGCTGACGAAGACCTTGGTGCCGTTGAGCGCGTAGTGATCGCCCTGCCGGACGGCCCGCGTCTCGACGCGCGCCGCGTCGGTCCCCGAGTGCGGCTCGGTGATGCCAATGCCCATGAACGCCTCGCCGCGGACCATCGGCACGAGGAAGCGCTGGCGCTGCTCCTCGCTGCCGAAGCGCAGCAGCGCCGTGCCGGCCATGCCCGACGGATTGGCCATCACCTGGCCCAGAGAATGGTCGACGCGCGAGATCTCCTCCTGGCAGACGGCGAAGGTGATGTGGTCCATCCCGCTGCCGCCGTACTCCGTCGGGATCATGCCGCCGAGCAGGCCGATCTCTGCCATGTGGCGGACGAGGTCCAAGGGCATCGAGCTGGTACGCTGGTAGTCGAGCACGCGCGGGGCGATCTCACGCTCGGCGAAGTCGCGCGCGAGCCGGCGGGCCGCCTCCTGCTCGTCGCTGAGGCGCAGGTCCATCAGCGGACCACGCCGTCGTGGCGTAGGGCGGCGATCTCGGCCGCGCTGTAGCCGACCTCGCCAAGCAGCTCGGCGGTGTGCTCGCCGTGCGCCGGCGCCGGCGTCCGCAGCGCACCCGGCGTGTCGGACAGCTTGATGGGCACGCCGAGCTGGGCTACCTCGCCCACGCCCGGCTGATGCAGGCGCTGGACGAGCTGCCGGTACTGGATCTGTGGGTCGCGCTCGACCTCGTCCACCTCGAGCATCGGCGCGACGCAGATGTCGATGCCTTTCAGCGTGGCGAACCACTCGTCGCGCGTTCTGGCCTTGAAACTCGCTCGTAGATGAGCGAAGATCTCGTCGCGCTTGGCGGCGTCGTACTGGTGCGCTATGTACTCGGGGCAGCCGAGGGCGTTGCAGAGATTGGCCCAGAAGTGCTCCTCGAACGCGCCGACGGTGAACCACTTGCCGTCCTTGGTCTCGTAGACGGCATAGCACGGGAAGTTGCCCACTGTGCGCCAGGCGGACTCATGCGGGCGCACGCCCGAGCCGTACCACCAGTGCGCGCCGGAGTAGAGCCAGGAGACGGCGCCGTCAAGCATGGCTACGTCGACGTTCTGGCCGCGCCCGGTGCGCTCGCGCGCCGCCAGGGCGAGCAGGATGCCGATGGCCGCGAGCATGCCGCCGCCGCCGAGGTCGGCGATCTGCACGCCCGGCACCACGGGCTGGCCGGCGGCGTCGCGGTGCAGCGCGAGGATGCCGGCGAAGGCGATGTAATTAAGGTCGTGGCCGGCAAGCTGCTCGTACGGCCCGCCCTGCCCGTAGCCGGATAGCGAGCAGTAGACGAGCCGCGGGTTGAGCGCGCTGAGCGTGTCGTAGTCGATGCCCAGCCGCTTCACGACGCCGGGCCGAAAGCCTTCGACGACCACGTCGGCCGTCTGCGCGAGGCGATGGAAGGCGGCGTGACCGCGCGGGTCCTTGAGGTTGATGGCCACCGACTTTTTGTTGCGGTTGAGCATGTAGTAGCGGTAGCCGACGCCGTCCGGCGGGACGGGCGGCGGAAACTCGCGCTCGTAGTCGCCCTGCCGTGGCTCCTCAACCTTGATCA
>JACQUS010000468.1 GCA_016210125.1 Chloroflexota bacterium
CACGGGCTGCGAGACGACGACGGTCACCACCGACGGCACGACGACGCTCACCTGCTCGGCGACCAACGGCGCTGGGCTGACCACCAATGCGTCGGTGACCGTCAAGCGCGACACGACGGCGCCGAGCACGACGGCCAGTGCCAGCCCGGCGGCGAACGCCAATGGTTGGAACAACACGGCGGTCACGGTCACGCTGACGCCGAGCGACGCCACGTCCGGTGTCGAAGTGACGCAGTACCGCGTCGACGCTGGGGCCGTGCAGACCTACACCGCGCCGTTCGCGGTCAGTGGCGACGGGACGCACAGCGTGGAGTACTTCTCGCGCGACAGCGCCGGCAACGTCGAGGCGACGCGCAGTCTGACCGTGCGCATCGACACGACGGCGCCGGCCGTCACGGCCGGCGTGGCGGGCACGGCCGGGCAGAATGGCTGGTACGTCAGCGACGTGACGGTGACGGCGAGTGGGACGGACGCCGGCTCCGGGATCGAGGCTGGCTCGTGCACGTCGGTGACGATCACGACCGAAGGCGCCAGCCAGCCGGCGACGGTGAGCTGCCGTGATCTGGCCGGGAACACCGGCTCGGCCAGCGTGAGCGTCAGCATCGACAAGACGGCGCCGACGACGGCGGCGAGCGCCGGTCCGGCGGCGAATGCCAATGGCTGGAACAATACGGACGTGACGGTGACGCTGAGCGCCAGCGACGGCACATCTGGCGTGAAGGAGCTCACGTACAGCGCGGCGGGCGCGCAGGCGATCGCCCCGACGACGGTGGCCGGTGCCAGCGCGACGATCAGCGTGACGGCTGAGGGTCAGACGACGCTCAGCTTCTTCGCCAGGGACAACGCCGGCAACGCGGAGGTGGCGAAGAGCATCACGGTGAAGATCGACAAGACGCCGCCGGCGGTGACGGCGAGCCGCACACCGGGGCCGAATGCCAACGGCTGGAACAACAGCGACGTGACCGTGTCGGCCAGCGGGACGGACGGCCTGTCCGGCGTGGAGGCTGGCTCGTGCACCACGGTGGTGGTGAGCACGGAGGGGGCCGGCCAGACGGCGACGGTCACCTGCCGCGACCTGGCGGGGAACACCGGCTCGGCGACGGCGAACGGCATCAGCATCGACAAGACGGCGCCGACGGTGACCTTCGGCGCGCCGACGCCGGCGCCCAATGCCAACGGGTGGAACAGCAGCGACGTGTCGATCCCGTTCACGTCGAGCGACAACCTCTCGGGCGTCGCCTCGACGACCCCTGGCAGCAGCCCACTCGTCCTGACCGCCGAGGGCGCGGCCGTGAGCGGGACGGTGACGGTGACCGATCAGGCCGGCAACGTGGCCACCATCACGTCGCCGGCGGTCAAGATCGACAAGACGCCGCCGGCGGTGACGGCGAGCCGCACGCCTGGCCCGAACGCCAACGGCTGGAACAACACCGACGTGACGGTGACGGGAGCCGGCACGGACGGCCTGTCGGGCATCGACGCCGCGAGCTGCACGTCAGTCACACTCACGAGCGAGGGTGCTGGGCAGTCGGCCACCGTCTCGTGCCAGGACCTCGCTGGCAATAGCGCGGCGGCCACCGCGAGCGACATCAATATAGACAAGACAGCGCCGGCGGTGAGCGTGCAGGGGCCGGCCGACCTGAACGAGGGCGACAGTGGCACCTGGCAAGCCGACGCGCTGGACAACTTGTCCGGCGTGGACAGCATCGCCTGGGACCTGAACAACGACGGTAGCTTCGCCGATGCCAGCGGCCCATCGGCCTCGCGCACCTTCAGCGACGACGCCGCGCTGCCCATCCGCGCTCGCGCGACTGACAAGGCCGGCAACGCGGCCGTCGGCGCGCTGAACGTGGTCGTGCACAACGTCGCGCCGACGGCGAACGCCGGCCCGCCGCAGACGGTGCTGGAAGGCACGACGGTGACGCTGAGCGGCTCGGCCACCGATCCCGGCGCCGACACGCACACGTTCGTCTGGGACTTCGGCGACGGCAGCCCGACGGCGACGGGTCAGACCGTGACGCATACCTACACGGCCGCGGGCGAGTACACCGTGACCCTGACGGTCACTGACGACGACGACGGCGTGGGCACGGCGACCACCACCGTGACGGTCAAGGTAAACCTCGGCGTGCTCGGCCGCTACGTGGCCTTCAGCACGGAGCTCACCTGGCTGCGCAACGGCGTCAAGGTCCTGAGCGGCGACGTGGGGGCCAACGGCACGCGCAGCGGACCGGGGCGGGATCGACGCGACGATGACGACGACGATGACGGCGATGATGACGACGACAATCGCGGCCCGAGCCGCGACCGCCGCGCCGAGGTCATCCTCGGGCCGCGCGTGAGCATGCTCGAGGCCATCTCGCGCGTCGTCGGCGACACCGTCTGGCTGCGCAGCGGCGTCGAGGTGTTCAACGTCTTCTTCAACGAGCTCCAGAAGCATCGGCGTGCCACGATTCAGGGTGACCAGACTGAGGGTGTGGACCTACCGGTGCTGACGCTGCCGGCGCTGCCGGTGATAAACCCAGGCACGCAGGACGTCGAGGTGCGGCGCAACCAGACGCTGACGCTCGCGCCGGGGGCCTACCGCAAGATCACGGTGCAGCAGGGCGCCACGCTGATCCTCAACGGCGTCTACCACATCGCGACGCTTGACGTGAAGAATCAGGGCAAGGTGCACTTCCGCGGCCGGTCGGAGGTGCGCATCAAGAACGAGATGGACACTGATAATCGCGCGTACATCGGGCCGGATCCGGCGATCAGCGGCTTGAGGGCCTCGGATATCGTGCTCTATGTCGAGGGCGGCGACGACCGCCGCGGCTCCGGCGAGCGCGACGAGGAGGTCGGGCCGACGGTGGTGCAGATCGGCACGCGGAACACGATCCTGGCGAACGTCTACGCGCCGAACGGCACCGTCTGGCTGAAGAACGACACCAAGGCGACCGGGGCGTTCATCGGCAAGCGCGTGCGCATCGGCGAGCACGTCGAGCTGACGCTGGACAGCGCGTTCTAGCGCGCGTCACCTGCTGACGCCGAGGCTTAGGGTCATGGTGGGCGCTAGGGGCGAGCCGCCGGCTCGTCCCTAAGCCTCCCTGCCAGTCCGAGGGCACTCGAGGCCCAGCGCGAAGTGCAGAGCGTCCTCGACGCGCCGAACCCTCTCGGCGCTGAGGCTGGTCACGCGCTCGCGCAGGCGCGCCTTCGGAATCGTCGTTATGGTATCGAGGTTCGCCACGCAGCGCTGTGGCAGCCCCTCCTCTTGGCCGAGCTCGACCTCGGCTCGCACGCCGCGGATGCGCGTCGTAATAGGGGCCACGACCACCATGGCGCGTACCGCGTAGGCTTCGTCGCGCGACAGCAGGACGACCGGGCGCCGACCGGCGGGCGGGAGCAAGTCGGCCCACCAGATCTCACCGCGCCTCACGCCCAGGGCTCCTGACCCAGGGCCTCGGCAGCGGCACGATCGGCGGCCTGGACCTCCGCGGCGCTCTCGGGCCATTGGCGGTATGCGCGGACGTAGCGCTCGACGTCCTCGCGCTCCGCTTCGCGGCGGAGGAAGTCTTCCGCCGCGTGTCGAAAGAACTCGCTCCGCGTCTCCCCCCTGGCCTGGCGCCGCCGTTCGGCCGCTTCGAGCAGGGAATCCGGTAGACTGATCGCGATCTTCACGGTCTTACCCATCGACTGCTTTCCTACCAGCGTCATACTGTGATTATACCAAACGGCGCTGTCCAGCAACCGGACGCTGTATGGCATACTGAGAGGCCGATGTACAAGGAGGCGCAGTGCTCGTGCAGGGAGACGGCCGCATCGTGAGCGCGGTCCGCGCCGTGCTCGTGGACCTCGACGGCGTCGTCTACGCCGGGGAGCGTGCGCTGCCCGGCGCGGCGGAGTTCTTCGCGACGCTCCAGCGCTTGGGCGTAGCCTACGCCTTTCTCACCAACAACACCACGCGCACGCCGGAGCACTACGCTGCGCGGCTCGCGCAGCTTGGCATCGCCGTCGACCGCGCGCAGATTGTCACCGCCGCCGAGGCCGCGGCCGGCGTCATCGCCCGCGAGCGACCCGCTGCCCGCGTCTACGTCATCGGCGAGGATGGGCTGCGCAGCGCGTTCCAGCGCCGTGGCTTCGTGCTGACTGGCGAGGCGGCCGACTACGTCGTCGTCGGGCTCGACCGCAGCTTCGACTACGAGAAGCTGCGCCTCGGCACTGCGGCCATCCGCCGTGGCGCGCAGTTCGTGGCCTCGAATGCCGATGCGCTGCTGCCGACGGACGACGACTTCGTCCCCGGCGCCGGCGCCATGGTCGGCGCGCTGGTCGGCGCGACTGGCGTGGCCCCGCGGGTCATCGGCAAGCCCAAGCCGGATATGCTCCTCTTGGCGCTCGAGCCGCTCGGCGTACTGCCGCGCGAGGCCATGATGATCGGCGACCGCCTGGATACCGACATCGCCGCCGGGCGCGCCGCGGGCATGTACACCGCGCTGGTGCTCAGCGGCGTCGCGCGCGCCGAGGACCTGCCGGCAGCGCCGGTGCAGCCGGACCTCGTCGCCGAGCACCTGGGCGCCCTGGCGTCAGTCTTTGCCCGCTATCGCGGGGAGGGCGCCCGCGCCGAATGATCAGCGGCCAGCTCGTACCGCTCTGATCTGATTAGAGAGTGGCTGTGAACAGCCTTGCCCCCTTAGCACGTGGCCCTGGTGCGGCAAGCGCTCGCGGGTCGTGTGCTGCGGGTGTCCGGCAGGCGCGACGGTCACTCGCGGCGGGTCGGGCGGCGTGCTACACTCGTCGCCGGCGGGGTGGAGCAGGCCACGTGTCGACGTCAGAGCCCGACTACCAGCAGCTCGTGCGCTTCGTGCACTGGCTGGACGAAGAGCGCCAGCGCGCCCAGGCGCAGCTCGAGCGCCTGGCGGCCCAGGTGCAGACGCTGAGCAGCGCCGACGGCGTGCGCGGCCAGGCCGTCGCGGCCGTCGAGGGCGACGTCCGCCGCCTGCGTGGGGTGGAGCAGCGCATGGCCCATGTCGAGCAGGCCGTGCGCGAGGTGCTCGAGCCGGTGGCTGCGGTGCGCATGCAGATCGAAGCGCTGGAGCGGACGATCCAGCAGCACGTCGCTATGCGCGACGTCGCCCTGGAGCGGCTCCAGCGCCAGCTCGCCGAGCTGGGGCAGGCGGCTGACGGCCTGCGCCTGGCCGACGCGCAGCTCGGCGAGCGCGTCGCCGGCGTGGCCGACGAGGTGCGCCGCCAGCACGTCGCGCTGCCCGAGCACGGCGCGCGACTCGACGAACTGCGGCAGATCATGGTCAACCTGAGCGGTCGTCTGGCCCTGGCCGAGGAGGACCTGCGGCGGGCCACCGAGCGGCTCGCCCTGCTGGACCGCCACATGGAGACCGTAGCGCGCGAGCAGGAGCGCCAGCGCGAGCTTGTGCAGCTCCACCAGCTTCAGACCCAGCGCCGCTTCACCGAGTGGGACGACCAGACGAGCGAGTGGCGGCGCATTGTGGGCGAGGGACACGCCACGGCGCAGCTCGCGCGCCAGCAGGTGCAGGCGCTGGGCGCCGATCTCTCCGAGACCCGGGCCGTTGCCCAGCGCAATGCCGACGCGCTCGCGGCCCAGGAGGAGGTCGTCAGCGCGGGGCGTGCGCAGCAGACGACGCAGGCGCACGAGATCGCGGCGCTGCGGGCCGCCCTGACGAGCGATCGCGAGTTCGCGCAGCATCTCGCCGGCCAGGTGGGGGCGATGCCGCGCGCCTTCGAGGCCGCCGAAGCCCGCGCGAACGACCTGGCCGACCGTGTGGCCGCGCAGCGCGAGCAAGGCGAGCAGGTCCTGGCCACGCTGCGGCGGCTGGAGCGGCAGGTCGCCGACTTGGAGGAGCAGCACCGCGTGGCGATGCGCGAGCTGCGCGCACAGGTTGACGCGCTGGGCCAGACCGTGGTCGCGCTGAGCCACGAATCGGCGGGCCTGGCCGAGCGCCTGCACCGGCGCCTGGCCGAGCTGCGGCAGCTCGAGGAGCACCATCGGGAACGCCAGATCGTCGAGCTGGAGCAGCAGTTGCAGGAGCTTCAGGGCCACGGCCAGATCGCCCGGCCGGTGGAAGCAACGTGAACGACGCGGTTGTCCAGAAGTACGGCGGGAGCTCGGTGGCCACCGCCGAGCGCATCAAAGCCGTGGCCGCTCGCGTGCGCGCGCGACGCGCGACAAGCCCGCGCCTCGTCGTGGTGGTGTCGGCGATGGGCGACACCACCGACGAGCTCATTGCTATGGCGCGCACGGTGTGCGACGAGCCGAGCGCCCGCGAGATGGACCTGCTCCTCTCGACCGGCGAGCTGGTCTCCTGCACGCTGATGGCCATGGCCCTGCGTCATATGGGCTGCGAGGCCGTCGCGCTCACCGGCGCGCAGGCCGGCATTCGGACCGACGCCCTCCATAGCCGCGCGCGCATCGTCAGCGTGGACCCGCAGCGCATCGTGCGTGAGCTGCGGCGCGGGCGGATGGTCATCGTCGCCGGCTTCCAGGGCATCACCGAGGACATGGACGTGACGACCCTCGGCCGCGGCGGGTCGGACACGACCGCCGTCGCCCTGGCCGCGGCGCTCGGGGCGCGCTGCTGCGAGATCTACACCGACGTAGATGGCGTCTTCACCGCCGACCCGCGTGTGGTCTCGAACGCCCGCAAGCTCGACGAGATATCGTACGAGGAGATGCTGGAGCTCGCCCAGCAGGGCGCCCGCGTCATGCACCCGCGCGCCGTCGAGCTGGGCGAGATGTACCAGCTTCCCATCCTCGTCCGCTCGAGCTTCAACGACAAGCCCGGGACGCTGATTCACGGAGCAGTGAGCGTGGAGTACCTCAACAAAGTGCGCGGCATCGCGCACGACCTCGATGTCGCCAAGATCAGCGTGGTCCGCGTGCCGGACCGGCCCGGCGTGGCCTTCCGCCTGTTCGCCCCGCTGGCGCAGGCGGGCATCAGCGTCGACACCATTGTGCAGAATACCGGGCACGATGGCAACACCGACCTCTCGTTCACCGTGTCGCGCAACGACTTCCGACGGGCCGTCGCGATCGTCGAGCCGGCGGCGCGCGAGGGCGGCGCCGAAGGGCTGGTCACAGACGAGGACTTGGGCAAGGTGTCCATCGTGGGCACCGGCATCCAGCACGCGCCGGGCTACGCGGCGCGCATGTTCGGCGCGTTGGCCG
The DNA here is from genome assembly GCA_016210125.1 of Chloroflexota bacterium. Lineage (GTDB taxonomy): Bacteria > Chloroflexota > UBA6077 > FW602-bin22 > JACQUS01 > JACQUS01. Next base: position 7,181 of record JACQUS010000468.1, read on the forward strand.
AGCAGGGCGTCAATATCGAGATGATCACGACCAGCGACATCCGGATCACGTGCGTCGTGCGCCGCGGGCAGATCGACAAGGCGGTCAGCGCGCTGCACGCGACCTTCGAGCTCGAGAAGCCCGAGCAGCTCAGCGCCGCGCCGACTACGGCGTAGCCGTCGTCCACGAGCGGGTTGGCACCAACCTCTCCCTCGGCCCTTTGCCGACGCCGGGAGGGGGAGACGCGGCGACGCGGGGAGTTCAGAGGTCGCCTCAGGCGACCTCTGGGATCTCCTTATAGGGCGGGGTGGGGCGACCTGGAGAGAGCGTGCCGACGATGCTCGACGATGCTGACGAGCGGTGGCAGGAGCGCGAGAGCGACCCCTACGCGCCACGCCTGGCCTTCTTCCGCGGGCTCGTCGCCGTGGTACTGCTGCTGCTGCTCGCGCAACTCTGGCGCTTGCAGATCGTCGAGGGACCGAACTACCGCGCCCAGGCCGACGAGAATCGCGTCCGCGTGCGCGTGCTTGCGCCGCCGCGCGGCGTCATCTACGATCGCCACGGTGAGCAGTTGGCGTTCAACGAACCGAGCTTTGGCGTCGCGATGGTCCCGGCCGGCCTGCCGCGCGCCCGCCAGGCGCGCCGCGAGGCGTTCGTGCGTCTCGGCGCACTGGTCGGTCGCCAGGCCGCTGACCTGGAGGAAGCGTTCCAGACGCAGCAGGGCGATGCCTTCACGCCCGTGCCGCTGGTCCAGGGCCTGACCTTCGACCAGGTGGCGCGCATCGAAGAGCAGAACGCCTACTTGCCGGGCGTCGCCGTGCTGGCCGAGCCGCAACGCGCCTACCGCGATGGTCCCGGCTTCGCCCATGTCCTGGGCTACGCCCGGCGGATGACGCGCGAGCGCTACGAGCAGCTTCGTGCCGACACCGAGCGACGCTACAGCCCCAACGACCGCATAGGCGAGGCCGGCCTGGAGCGCACCTTCGAGGACGTACTGCGCGGCCAGCCGGGCAGCCAGCGCATCGAGGTCGACAGCAACGAGCGCCCGGTCCGCGTGCTGGAGTCGACCCCGGCCGAGCCGGGCCGCAACCTCGTGCTGACCATCGACGCGGCGCTCCAGCGGCGCGTGACGGCCATCCTCGAGCCGCGCCTCGCGGAGTACCGCACCGCGAGCGCCATTGTCATGGACCCGCGGAGCGGCGCGATTTTGGCGCTAGTCGACCTGCCCTCCTTCGACAGCAACGCCGTCGCGCGGGGGCTGGCGACCGAGGAGTTCGAGCGCCTGCTGCGCGACCCGTGGCGGCCGCTGCTCAACAAGGCCATCGGCGGCGCCTACCCGCCCGGCTCGACGTTCAAGATCGTCACCGCCGCAGCGGCGCTCCAGGAGGGCATCGTCACCAAGGACAGCACCCTGGACTGCCGCGGCGTCCTGCGCATACCGCGCGAGTTCCGCTCCGGCTTCGAATTCCTCAACGACTGGCTGCCGCAAGGCCACGGTCCGCAGGACATGGTCGCCGCGCTGGCCAACTCGTGCGACCTGTACTTCTACCAGCTCGCCGGCGGCGACCCCAGCGGCGAGCTCGCCGGCCTGGGCAACGAGCGGCTGGCCCGCTACGCGCGCGCCTTCGGCCTCGGCCGGCCCACGGGCATCGACCTGCCCGGCGAGACGCCCGGCCTCGTCCCCGACGCTGCGTGGAAGCAGCGAACGCTCGGCGAGGAGTGGGTCAAGGGCAATACGTACCTCTACGGTATCGGCCAGGGCTACCTGACGGCCACGCCGCTACAGATGGCCAACGCCGTCGCCGCCGTCGCCAACGGCGGGACGCTCTACCGCCCGCAGCTTGTCCAGGAGGTCCGCGACACGGCCGGGCGCACCGTGCGCCTCTTCGAGCCGGAGGTGCTGCGCCGCCTGCCGGTGGCTCCAGAGCATCTCCAGACTATCCGCCTCGGCCTGCGCGCGACGATGCACGGGCCGCAGGAGCAGCGCACGACCAACGGCGCGCGCTACATTGGCACGGCCTACACGGCGCGGGCCGACGACTTGGAGGCCAGGGGCATCACCACGGCCGGCAAGACGGGCACGGCCGAGTCGCTGCCCGACGCCGCCGGCAAGTACGCCACGCACGGCTGGTTTATCGGCTACGCGCCGGCCGAGAGCCCCGAGGTCGCCATTGCCGTGTTCGTCGAGAACGGGCGCGGCGCGCAGGAGGCCGGCGAGCGCTTCGAGGACATCGTGCGCGCCTACTTCAGCCTGCCGCACCAGACCGGGAGGCGGTGAGGCGTGCGACCACGCTGGCGTAACTTCGACTGGCTGCTTCTCCTGACGACCCTGCTGCTGCTCCTTTACGGGCTGGCGATGGTCTACTCCGCGACGGCCAGCAACCAGCCGCTCACGCCGGCCGGCGAGCCGGTCGTGCGGCAGGCGATCTACGCCACGGTTGGCCTGGGGCTGCTGCTCGTGTTGGCGCTGATCGACTACCGCTGGCTGCTGAACCTGGCGCCGGCGATCTATATCGCCAGCGTGGGGCTCCTGGCCCTGGTGCTCGTGCTCGGCCGGTTCTCGTACGGCGCGCAGCGCTGGATTCAGGTGTGGGTCCTGCCGATCCAGCCCTCGGAGATTGCCAAGATCGCCCTGGCCATCGCGCTCGCCAAGTACCTGGCCGACCGCGTCGACGACTTTCGCGGCTGGCGGCCGGTGCTGTTGTCGGGTGGTCTCTGCGTCGTGCCGGCAGCACTGACCTTCGCGCAGCCCGACCTGGGGACGACGATGATCTTCGTGAGCATGTGGCTGGCGATGCTCGTCATGGCCGGGCTGCGGCGGCGCCAGGCCGTGCTCATGGCCCTCGCGGCGCTGCTGACCCTGCCGCTGCTTTGGGGGCTGCTCCAGGACTACATGCGTGCGCGCCTGCTCATATTTCTCAACCCGAACCTCGATCCGCTCGACGCCGGCTACAACATTCGCCAAGCGCTCATCAGCGTCGGCTCCGGCGGACTGTTCGGCCGCGGCTTCATGGAGGGGACGCAGAGCCAGCTTCACTTCCTGCGCGTGCAGTACAGCGACTTCATCTTCTCGGTGCTCGCGGAAGAGCTCGGCTTCGTGGGCGCGCTGCTGCTCTGCGCGCTGCTGGCCACGCTCCTCTATCGCGTGCTGCACGTGTCGGCGATCAGCGCCGACGCCTTCGGGCGGCTGGTGGCCATCGGTGTCTTTGCCAAAGTGCTAGCCCAGGCCACGATGAACATTGGCATGAACGTCGGCCTGCTGCCGGTGGCCGGCGTCACCTTGCCGTTCATCTCGTACGGGGGAAGCTCGCTCATCAGCACGCTGGCGGCGATCGGCATCCTGCAGAGCATCGCCATGCGCCGCCATCGCCTGGCATTCTGATTCGATGCGGAGAGGGGGGACGCGGGGACGCGCAGACGCGGGGACACGGAGAGGGGACTGGCCTGAGTGACGGCGCGCGGCCGGTGGCTGGTGCTGCGCTTCAGGCGGGCCATCTTCATACCTCTTTGCCCTGACGACATGCTCTTTCGGGCGGGGTAAGGGGGAGTGCAGAGGTCGCCTGAGGCGACCTCTGCGGAAACCCCTCGAGGGCGGGGTAGCCGCGCGCGCTACTTTGCAAGGGAGGTGCGATATGCCCGGCGAAGGTCTCTTGCTGGTGATGATGGAGCCCATTCCGCAGGTCGAGGACGAGTTCAACGACTGGTATACGACCGAGCACGTGCCGCAGCAGCTCACCTTCTCCGGCTTTCTCAGTGGGCGGCGCTACCGCGCGCTGGTGGGACAGCCGCGGTACCTGACGCTGTACGAGCTTGCCGAGGTGCGCGCCGTCGAGCATCCTGGGTTCCTGGCGGCCCGGCCCTTCGAGCCGACCGCGACGCCCTGGTCGCGGCGTATGGAGCCATCCCTGCGCAGTCGCCGGCGCGGTGTGTACCAGCACATGCGCACCCTGCCGCAGCCGGAGCCCACCGACCTGTCAGCCGCCGGCGCGCTGCTGGTGGTCGGCCTCGACGTCGATCCGGCGGGCGACGCCGCCTTCAACGAGTGGTACGAGGTGGAGCACCTGCCGGCCATGGCCGGCGTGCCGGGCGTCATGCGCGCGCGGCGCTTCAAGCTGTCGGCCAACGCGGAGATGCGCAGCGCCGACCCGCCCACCTATCTGGCGATCTACGATCTCACCGACCCGGCGGTGCAGGCCAGCGCCGAGTGGGCGCGGCGCCGTGACACGCCGTGGGCCGAGCAGGCGCGGCGGCACGTCACGCGCCGCGAGCGCTGGGTCTACGAGCGCATCTCTGAGGCCGTGCGACCACGTTGAAGGTCCACGTCGAAGGTCCACGTCGAAGGTCCACGTCGAAGGTCCACGTTGGAAGGTCCACGTTGGAAGGTCCACGTTGGAAGGTCCACGTTGAAGCCCCGCTTGCCCAACCGTATACTACAATTGCCTTGGGCGTGATGTGGCGAGCGCAGACTACACGCCGTGAAGATGGGCGCCGCGGGGTGGGGTCTCGGCGGTGCAAAAGATAAGCGGGAATCCAAAGGGGGCGAAGCCCCCTTTGGGAACCTCTCTTCGGTGGGGTGGGGCACCCCGCCGGCGAGGGCCATTTCCAAATTAGGCGGAGCCGTGTCCATGCTTGACCATTACCTCGATGCGGTTGAGGCCGCGCGGCGGCTGAGGACGCATCCGGAGACTGTCAAGCGACTGATTCGTATGGGCAAGCTGCCGGCGATCAAGTTTGGCAACAAGTGGCTCATCGAGCGCCACGTGCTCGACCAGTTCGCCGCGACCTACATCCCCGGCCCCGGGGCCAAGCGCCGCCTGCTCTGAGTGGCGAGCTTCGGTCGTGCACGCCATAGCCGGTCGGCGCACCTGCCCCACCTGCGGCGAGAGCAACCCGGCCGCGCGACGGCAGTGCGCTGGCTGCGGCGCGCTTCTGGCGCGACCGAACCCGGAGCCGCCGGTCGCCGGGCTGGCGCTCGGCATCCTCGTCCTCATCGCCCTGAGCCTCGGCGCCGTGAGCGCCTGGCTGACGCTCGACCGGCTTGACCGAGCACTGTCCAGCGCTGCCCAACCGGGTGGGCAGGTCCTGCTGCCGCCAGCGCTTCCGACGGCCGCGCCCGCGGTGGCCGCCATCGCGACGCCGCCCCCTGCTCTGCCGACGGCCACCAGTGCGGCGGTCTACGTCCCGGTCGCCGCACAGCCCGGCGGGAACACGTCGACGCCAACTCCGCGCCTGCCGGACACGCCGACACCGGCCGTGGGCGCACCGGGCGCCTCGCCCGGGCCGGCCGCTGGGCCAGGCGGTGCGACTCCCGCGAGCCCCGCCGGACGGGCCACGCCAACGCCCACGGTGGCCCCGTGGCCGGCCTCGCCGCCGCCCACGCCATCGCCGACCACACCGCCGCCAGAACCTCCCACGCCCACGCCTGGCGCGCCGGAAGCCACGCCGGCCCCTGAGGCCGCGCCGCCGGAGGAGCCCACGCCGACGCCCGTCCCGCAGCCACCGACGCAGCGCGGCATCCTGGCCTCTGATGTTGGTGGCAACGTCGTCGTCCGCGCTCGGCCGACGACCGCGTCGGCGCAGGTCGGCGCGCTCCCGGTTGGTACCGAGGTCGAGGTCCTCGGCCGCGTGGCCGGGGAGGCCATCTCGCCAGGCGATCCCTTCTGGTACGAGATACGGCGCGACCGGCTACGCGGCTTCGTTTACGGCCGGCTGATCGTCCTGCGGCGCTAGCGCGCGAGGGGGCGGGGTGTGGACGGTGGGTATCCGTGGCTCGGAGCGCCGCGCGGCGTAGCGATGGCTGGCAAGGGCATGGTGGCCGCGGCGCACCCCCTGGCGGCCGAGGCCGGCCTGGCCGTCCTGCGGGCCGGCGGCAACGCGGCCGACGCGGCGTTGGCCACCGCGGCGACCCTCGTGGTCGTCGAGCCGTATATGAGCCACCTCGGTGGCGATGCCTTCGTGCAGTACCATGACGCGCGCCGGCGCGCGACCGTCGCCATCAATGCCAGCGGGCGCGCGCCGCGGGCGGCCACGCTGGATGCCTACCGCGACGGCATCCCACCCCGCGGCATCCGCTCGGCGACGGTACCCGGCATCGTCGATGGCTGGCTGACGCTGCACGAGCGCCACGCGACGTGGCCGCTCGACCGCCTTTTCGCCACGGCCATCGCCTACGCCGAGGACGGTTTCCCCGTCAGCGCGCGGCTGGCGGCCTATACCGCCACGGCGCGTGACCTGCTGAGCCAGACGCCGGCATCGGCGGCGCACTTCTTGCCGGCCGGGCGGCCGCCGCGCCCGGGCGAGGTTCTGCGCCAGCCGGCCGTCGGCCGCACGCTGCGCGCCATCGCCGCCGGCGGGCGCGAGGCCTACTACGGCGGCGCGCTGGCCGAGGCGCTGGTCCGCGCGTCGCGCGAGCTGCGCGGGCTGCTCACCCTTGACGACCTGGCGAGCCATCGCTCCGAGGTGCTGCCGCCGCTCGTCGGCGGCTACCGCGGCTACACCATCACCGAGCAGCCGCCCGTCTCACAAGGCTTCATCGTCCTCGCCACGCTGCACGTCGCCGAGCGCTTCGACCTGGGGCGCTACGAGCCGCTGAGCGCCCAGAGCGTGCACGTGCTGACCGAGGCCTGTAAGCTGGCCTTCGCCGACCGCCTGGCCTACGCCGGCGACCCGGCGCACGTCCGCTGGCCGTTGGACGCGCTGCTCGACGAGCACTATGCTGCACGCCGGGCGGCGCACATCGACCCAGAGCGCGCCCAGGTGCACGACGCCGGCGAGCCGGGCGGAGGGGACACGACCTCCTTCTGCGTTGTCGACCGCGACGGCAACGCGGCCTCGTTCATCCAGAGCCTCTTCGGCGGCTTCGGCTCGGGCGTCGTCCTGGGCGACACGGGCATTCTGCTCAACAACCGGCTGACCGGCTTCAACACCCAGCCCGGCCACGCGAACTGCCTGGCGCCGGGCAAGCGGCCGATCCACACGCTCAACACGTGGATGGCCTTCCGCGATGGCGCGCTGCGCTACCTTGGCGGGACGCGCGGGGCCTTCCTTCAGGTGCAGACGAACGCGCAGATGATCAGCCACCTGCTGGACTACGGCATGACGCTCCAGGAGGCGATGGAGGCCCCGCGCTGGGGCCTGGAGGCGGGACTGGCGCTGCGGATCGAGAGCCGCGCCCCGGCGGCGACGCTCGCCGGCCTGCGCCGGCGCGGCCACGACGTGCACCTGGCCCCGGCCTGGTGGGATGGCTGCACGGCGCAGCTCATCGGCGTCGACGCGCAGAGCGGGGCCTACCTCGGCGCCGGCGACCCGCGCGCCGAGAGCCACGTCGCGGCGTGGTAACATGACCTAACCCGCCGGCTCCGTTCCTGGCAGGGAAAGGGGGAGTTGGCGCTGTCCCTGCGGGACGCGAGCGACGAATGAAAAGCCGCTGGCGCGGCAGGGGGCGTTGCCCATGTCGCTGCGCGACGCCAGCGACGCATGAGAAGCGGCTGTGCCGCAGGGAGATAGCCTCACCCCCCGGCCCCCTCTCCAGCGCGGCTGGAGAGGGGAAGCAGGGCGCGCGGGGAGTCCAGAGGTCGCCCAAGGCGACCTCTGGAAACCTGTTTGGGGTGGGGCGGGGCAGCACCGGCTGGAAGCCATTTTCGCAGGAGGGGGAGCATGTCCGCCGAGCTTGCGCCGACGCGCCGCCTGGCGCGCTTCGCCGCGGCGCTGACCTACGAGCAGATTCCTGCCGACGTCGTGCAGAAGGAGAAGTGGCACTTCCTCGACGGCATCGGCAATGGCCTCTACGGCTCGACGACCGCGTTCGGCCAGGCCGTGGTCGCCCACGTCCGCGACTTTCCGTCGCTGGAAGAGGCGGTCGTCTGGGGCGCCGGCGTGCGCGCGACGTGCATGCAGGCGGCGTTGGCCAACGGCTCGTTCGCCAACGTCGGCGAGCTGGAGGACGCCCATCATCGCACCAAGTTCAAGCCCAACACGCTCATCGTGCCGGCCGGCCTGGCGCTGGCCGAGCGGCTCGGCGCCAGCGGCCGGGCGCTGCTAGCGGCGCTGATCGCCGGCAATGAGGTCGGCATCCGCGTCGCCGAAGGGCTGCACTCCGGCAAGGAGGCGTACGCCCGCGGCTGGCTCGGGACGGGCGTCGTCGGCGCCTTGGCCACCGCGGCCACGGCCGGCCGGCTGCTCGATCTGGACGAGGAGCAGATGGCCCAGGCGCTGAGCATCGGCGGGGCGCAGCCCATGGGTCTCTGGGCCGGCGGCCTGAGCATGAGCAAGCGCCTGCTCATCGGCCGCGCCGCCGAGAGCGGCATCTTCTCGGCGCTTATGGCGCAGAAAGGCATCACCGGCGGCGACGACATTCTCGAAGCGCCGTGGGGCAGCCTGCCCGACATCGCCTCAGGCATCCGCGAGCTCGACAAGATGACCTTCGAGTTGGGCACGTACTGGAAGACGCGGGAGATCGGCTTGGAGTACTACCCCACCAAGGGGGCGCTGCACTCGGCCCTCGACGCGGTGATCGCCATCGTCACGCGAGAGGACTTATCTGGCGACGAGATCGAGCGCATCGTCGTGCGCACGACGAGTGGCATCGTCAATAACAAGGCGCTCTACGTCTTCCCGCCGCGGGACTTCTGGGAAGCGCAGCACAGCTTCCCCTACTGCCTGGCGGTGGCGGCATACGACCGCGAGTGCCACTTAGAGCAGCTTCGCCCCGAGCGCCTGGGTGACCCCAAGGTGCTCGCCCTGGGCAAGCGCATCAGCATGCAGGTCGAGGTCGAGGCCGACCGCCTCTATCCCAAGACCAAGACGGCCTTCGCTGACGTGACGACCAGGCGTGGCCAGACCTATACCCACCGCGTGGACTACTGTACCGGCGAGCCGGAGAACTTCCTCAGCCGCGAGCAGATCCACGAGAAGTTCCGTAAGGTGGCGCGCTATGCGCTCGATGAGGACGCCATGGCGCGCGTGATCGACCTGGCGGAGCGCCTGGACGACCTAGCCGACGTGCGCGAGCTGTCCGCGCTGCTGCCCGGCATGCCGGTCGGCGTCGCAGCACGGTAGGCCGCCGGTGCGCTCGTTCGTTGGGCTGCTCGACCCGACCCGGCCGCTGGTGGACTGGGCGGCCATCGTCGCCTACCGCTACGGCCGCCTTCAGCAGCTCATGGCCGAGCAGAGGCTGGACGCGCTGCTGGTCACGACGCCCGACAACGTGCTCTACGCTACCGGCTGGCCGCGCTTCCGCCCCAGCGCGCACGAGGGCGCCTACAACGCCCTGGTCGTGCGCGACGCCGCCGAGCCGGTCATCTTCTGCTCTGAGGGTGATGAGGGCGGCGCTCGGCAGGATGCGCTGGCCGCCGACATCCGCGTCCTGCCGCCGTGGAACCGTCAGTGGCCGCCGCTCTTTCGCCAGGCGCTGGGCGACTACGGTGTGCTCGGCAAGACGATCGGGCTGGACGGCCGCATGGGCGTGCGCCTCTGGCAGCAGGTCGCCGACGCGCTGGAGGGCACCACGGTCGTGGACGCCGGGCGCGTGCTCGATCGCGCGCGGGTGGTCAAGTGCCCGGACGAGGTGCAGGCCTACGAGCAGGTGGTGAGCATCGTCGAGATCGGCGTCAACACGGCTATCGCCATGGCCGGCAACCGGTGGGCACGGCACACGGAGCTGGAGATCGCCACCGCCGCGAACGTCGAGCTGCTGCGCCGCGGCTGCCACTCGCCGGACATCTGGTGTGTCTCGGGCTACCGCACGGCCCCGGTGCGCCGCTACTCCACCGATAAGGTCGTGCGCGGCGAGGAGCTCATGCTGGTCGACGGCGGTGGGACGCTCAACGGCTACCGCTCGGAGTTCGCGCGGACGGTCTGGACCGGCGGCCGCCCGACGGTCGAGCAGCGACGCGTCTATCAGACGGTCCACCGTGCGCTCCAGGCGGCCGAGGCGCTGATCCGGCGGGGCACGATGACGGCCAAGCTGGAGGAAGCTGTCCTCGCGGTGGTCGAGGAAGCCGGGCTGGCGGCATACTACGGCGGCTACCCGTACCTGGGCCACGGCATCGGCATCGGCCCCGAGCCGCCCATGGTCACCGCGCGCTACCCCGAGCACGACACGGCGCTCGAGGCCGGGATGCTCATTAATCTGGAGCCGGGCGTCTGGGTCCCGAGCGTCGGCGGCGTGCGGCTGGAGAACACGTACCTCGTGACCGAGGACGGCTACCGCACGCTCACCCGCGCGCCGTATGATGAGGCGCTGCTGGGAAGCTGATGGGGCGCCGCGGTGCGCCGGCAGGGGTAGGAGGTGACCTCACCCCCTCGGTCCCCCTCTCCCGCCTGCGGGAGAGGGGGAGGCTCGGCAGCGAAGAGGCAGGGGATGCGAAAGGGAGATGCGAAAGGGGGATGCAAAGGGCGCCTGAGGCGACCTTTGGGAAGCTTTCTTGGGGCGGGGTGGGGCATCCCCACCCAGGACAGCGATGGTCAGAGGAGGTGGTGACATGGACGTAGCAGAGCACATGGCCAACGCGCAGCGCCTGCATCGCAGCACGGCCAAGCTGGAGCCTTACGAGGACTTCGAGATGGTGCTCGAGGGTGCGATGCTGGCTGGGGCGCAGCTCATCAACGCCATGCTCCACGCGACGGGAGTCACGGAGCCGGCCGCAGAGATGCTGCACACCGACATGCAGTCGCCCGGCGTGTCGGAGCACCCGCCCGGGCCGGCCGCCGAGGCCTGGGCGCTGCTCGAGCGCCTGGAGTGGTACCGGCCGCTGCACGTGCGCGGCAGCGTGCCGCACACGCGGCAGGTTGCCGACGAGTGCTGGCAGACGTACGTGAAGATTTGGGACGTGGCGCGGCAGGTGCTCCCGGACCTGCCGCGGCCGTCGTCGAGGAGGGCCGCGCAATGAGAATCGTCGACCACCTGGCCAAGGCGCGGCGCTACGAGGCGTCGCTGCGGGGGCTCGACCCGGTCGAGGACCTGGCGCTCGTCGTCTGGTCGGCGATGAACTGTGGCACCAACCTGGTGAACGCCGCGCTGCACCGGCTCGGCGTGACCGACGAGCGCGACGAGTTCGCCACGCACCACGACCACTCCTATGTCACCGCGGCTCCGGGGGCCGCTCCGCCGCGCTACGAGCGGGTACGCCACGAGCGGGGCGACCTGATCCACGCCTTCAAGCCGAACCTTCCGGCCGGGCCGCCGGCCGAGCTGGCCGCCGCCTTCCAAGCCCTCAAGGGCATCGAGGACATGCGGCCCCTGTACGTGCGTGGATCCGCGCCCTACAGCCGCGAGGCGAGCGTGGCCTGCCTTGCGCACCTCGCGGCGATCAAGGACGTCTGCGGCCGCATCATCGGCGATGCAGCCGGGAGGTAACCGGGCGCTGCCCGTGTCCCCGCGGTACGCCGAATGAAAAGCGACTGCGCCGCAAGGGGAGTGCAGAGGTCGCCAGAGGCCACCTCTGCGTCCCACTCCGGGAGTTGCCCATGTCGCTGCGCGACGCCAGCGATGAA
>JACQUS010000455.1 GCA_016210125.1 Chloroflexota bacterium
CTATCCGAACTGAGCTACGGGCGCACGGCGGAGGGAATGGGATTCGAACCCATGAGCGGGATTTCTCCCGCCAACCGCTTAGCAGGCGGCCGCACTAGACCAGGCTATGCGATCCCTCCGAGCGCCATAAGTATAGCACAGGCGCGCAATGCGGCTCAAGCAGCCGCAGATCGTGCCCTTCGGCCACCGTGGCGCGATCCCACAGTACAGGGCAAGCAGCACCCGTCCGATCGCCGAAGCGGTGCCGACCTGAGCTACGGCCACCGCGCTCATGCCGCGGCGGTCGGCGCAACTCAACTGACCTGGGCTCCATCGCGGTGGCGGCGGTCCGCCGCGGGGCAGTGTGCCACTCGGGTGCGCATTCCGCGACGAGGTTGTGTCCGCCGTGAGAAGGGTTGCGGTGCCGCGCCAAGGGGCGAGCGGCATTTGTCGTCGCCGAGGGCCCGCAGTAGTATGGTGCTAGGCCGCAGAGAGGGGCGTCGCCGATGGGCACAGTGGGGACGACGGCGGTAGAGGCGGATCGCTGCGAGGTCCGGAGCATCCACCCGCAGCGCGTGGCACAGGGGCGCGCCCTCCTGCTGGCGGACGAGGTCTACGCGGAGCTCGCTGAACTGTTCCGCGCCCTGGGCGACTCGAGCCGCGCCAAGATCGTGTTCTCCTTGCTGCAGCAGGAGCTCTGCGTGTGCGACCTGGCAGCGGTCGTGGGCGCGTCGGAGTCGGCGGTGTCGCAGCATCTGCGTATCTTGCGCACGCTGCGTCTGGTGCGCAGTCGGCGCGAGGGCAAGATCGTGTACTACAGTCTGGACGATGACCATATTCGCGTGCTGCTCCGCGTGTCGCAGGAGCACCTGGCGGACCGCGCCGGCGGCGGCACGTAGCAGCTCGGCTGCTCGCGAAGGGCCACGACCTGGGCTTCGGCCTTCTGGACCCAGCGCCACACCGTGTGGCCTCGGCGATGGCCGTTCCCAGCGCTTCCAAAGTCATCCCGCCCCCAGGTATGCTGACGCTGATCGTGGTCTCCACGGTCGGCACGGTAGGCTCACCTCCACCGCCTGTTGCCTGTCCACGCTCGGCGCTGCGCAGAAGTACAACGACTTCAATGCAGCCGCGCAGGAGGCGGGCGCCGGCTTCTACCAGTCCACGCGCACCCCCGACGGCGTCCGCGTCACCGCCGCGTCCGCCTTCGTCAAGCCGAATCTGGGCCGCACGAACCTCGGCCTGCTTACCGAGGTGCGAGCAACGCGCCTGCGCATCGAGAACGGGCGGGTCCGAGGGGTCGAGTACGCCGGCCCTGACGGCGTCCAGGCCATCAGCACCGAGCGCGAGGTCGTACTGTGCTGCGGCGCGTTCGAGACGCCGAAGCTGCTGATGCTCTCGGGCATCGGCAATCCGGAGCGCCTGGAGGACCTGGGCATCCCGGTGAGGGTGGCCCTGCCGGGCGTCGGGGAGAACTTCCACGGCCATCCCCTGGTAATCGGCCCGTTCGGACTGATGGCCGAGCCTGGTGCCGATCGCCCGTTCGGGAGCATGCCCGTCGCGATAGCCCCGGAACGCCCCACCGCGTGCGTAGCGCTCCCGCTGCAAGAAGGTCTCGACCTCTTCCTCCAGTGCCCGGCGCAGCATCTCCTTCTGACGATACCTGGTGGCGGGCGAGGTGTTCATGTTCAAGGCCGTCGTCGATCAGGCCGTCGCCCAGCACCCGCGGCGCGTCGTCCTGCTGATGAACGACCGGTATCACATCTCGCCTGAAGGTGTTCGTGTCCTTGTCTTCGCCTCCGAGCATCTCGATCCCGACGTCGAGATCTACGGGATCGGCGCCACGCCGGACGTCGTCGAAGCGTTCCGCGATCTGGAGCTCGACGACGACATCATCTGGCTTGGCGATTACGACGCCGCGCGGATCGAGCGCTCGTGGGTAGGCAGCCGGTCCGGGGCCGCGCCGGCCGGGTGGCCGAGCGGCGAGGCCGGGGCGGGGCGCCGTGCACGCCGTGTGCCCTCCCCGGCTGCCGATTGTCTGGGCCACCGCTCGCGAGCACGGGCACGGGAGAGCCGATGATCCTGCTGGCCGCAATGCCCCTCGCCTTGGCGGGCGTGCTCATCGTGGGTGGGACCATCGTCCTGGCCGTGGTCGGCCTGCTCGCCGTGCGGCGCCTCGTCCCGGTGCCCACGTTGCGCTCCCACAACGACGTAGCGGGATTCATCTTTGCCACGCTGGGCGTCATCTACGCCGTCCTCCTCGCGCTCGTCGTCGTGGCGCTTTGGACGGCGCTCGGTTTCCTCGCCGCGGTGTTCCTCGGCTCGTTCCACGGGTAGGCCGCACGCGAGCAGGCGTGCCGCCACACCCTGTCGGCTGGCCCCACAGCAGCGCCGCGTGCCCTCACGAGCCAGCGGCGCCGGCGAGCAGCGATGAGCTGCGATGATGAGGGTTCAGCGCGCCGAAAACGACATGGCGCTCAGAAGTACTTTCAGCGTGCCGTGCTGGCCACCGCGCCGCACGTCGACGTCAAAGGTCCAATCCCCGGCCATAGTCAGATTCAGGTGCATGCCGTAATGCCCAGCGCCACGATTGGGCAGGCGCACGGGGGCGACGCCGTGGCCGTGGCCAGGCATCTCGCCGCGGAGCGTCACCACGGCATCCCCGATGAGCCGATCATCCTCGTCATCGACGACCGTGATGTCGAGGTCCGCCGCACCTGCCGGGGGATACGGGTCGAAGCGCATGCGCAGCGCGAACGGTCCGCTGGTCAGCACCTGCTCGCCGTTGCGGAAGGGGCGCACCACGCCCGTCTCGACGACGGCCATGACCATGCGCTCGCCGGCTGTCGCAGGGCCTGTGGTCGCGATCTGCGGCTGCGCTGCGGCCTGGCGCACGACGGGCTCGCTGGCCGACCCAGGGAAGGCCCGTGCGGCTGCTACCCCGACCAGCACCCCGGCCACCAGCAGCGCATATGCACCGGCGCGTAAGGGCCGTCGGCCCACTGCGGGAGCAATTCGTGCATCCTGCGGCGGCTGACCGGCCTCCGGCGTCGCCTCTCTGACACTCATCGCTGTCTTCTCCCCGGTGCTAGCCGCGCGGCAGTCCCACCGCTGCGGCCATAGCGTCGCTCACGACGTGGTAGTTGTCGGTGATGAGCAGGACGGCGAAGCCGACCATGATGGCACTGGATGCGAGCGCCATCCACGGGGCGATGCGCTCCAGTTTGCCGAGCAACGGAAGCACCTGGGCCATGGCCAGCGCTGCCGCCACCAGCGGGACGGCGATACCCAGCGAGAACACGAACAGCGTCAGTGCCCCGACGAGCGCGGAGCCGCTCGCGACCGTGTACGTGAGCATGCCAAGGCCGAGCGCGGCACCGAAGCACGTCATGCACCCGGTTGCGAACGCTAGGCCAAGCAGCATGGTGCCGAGCGGACCGGGCTCACCCCGGCCGGCCAGCGATACGATCGGCATGTGGCAGACCAGCGGGGCGCGCGCCCGCGCCGCGACGCGCACCGCCATGGCGATGATGACGATGCCGGCGATGACGGCGAACGGCCGGCGGTAGGCTTCGAAGAGCTGGTTGCTGCCAAACGTGCCCGCCAGGTACCCGACGAGCGCGCCCGCGGCCGTGTAGACGAGCACGATGCCGACGACGAAGGACAGCGCGGTGGTGACAACCTTGCGCCGCATCTCGGCCGTGGGTCGCGCGGCCTGATTCATCGAGAGCCCGGCCAGACTGGGAATGAAGTACGCGGTAAGCTGGAACAGGCAAGGCCACATCGAGGCCAGCAGACCGCCCAGCAACGCGAGGACCGAGGCCCAGGTGAGGCCGGATAGGATGCTGCCGGCCGGCGTGGCGGTGCCTGGCGCCGCTTCCAGCCCCAGCGGGAGCTCCCACGTGAGCACCGACTGCGCACCGCCCGGCGCCGATGCCGGGAGCACGAGCTCCATGGTCTTGCGTTTGTCGGCCGAGTCGTTGCCATAAGCAGCAGTGCGATCGTACGCCACAACGCTCGTGCGATGGTGGACCGCGTCCATCATGACCGTGGCTGTGGCTGGGAGAAACTGTAGATTGCCGTCGATGCGCAGGATGGGCCGGAGTGGGGCCGGGAGGTCGCCGTAGTGCACGCTCTCGGTCATCAAGAATACGAGGCGCTCTTGCGCCTGAAGCTCTGCGCCCAGCGTCGCCTGGTTCGTCAGCTTGAAGTACTCTGGCGGCGCGTAGATGGCCTCCACTACCTCCCCATTCGGGCCGAGACCTCTGCGTTGGAGCAGGGCAAGCAAGGCCATCGCGCGCTCCACCGAGGTGGTCTCGACGACGCCCGCCTTCAGCGCCGCGTCGCTCGCGGCCGGCGCGAGCCAGCGCCCGGCGAGCAGCCAAGCCGCCGGCGTGATGACCATCGCGAGCGTTAGAGCGACGAGGATGGCGAGCCGTTTGACCAGGTTCCGGCGGCC
>JACQUS010000035.1 GCA_016210125.1 Chloroflexota bacterium
GGCCGCCGCGCCCGCTGCGCACCGACTCGATCGCCGTCCGCCCCTGGCGCAGCGTGTGCAGAGCGCGCTCGGCGTGGGGCAGGAAGGCCTTGCCGGCCTCGGTGAGCCGCATGCCGCGCGCACTGCGGACGAAGAGCTGGTCCTTCAGGGTGCGCTCGAGCCCCTTGATGCGCAGGGTGACAGTCGGCTGGCTGACGAAGAGGGCCTCTGCGGCGCGGCCGAGGTGGCCGTGGCGGGCCACAGCGACGAACGCCTCGATCTGTGCGAGCAGCACGGTGGGGCACTCCGGCATAGCAGGCGGTGCGTACCAGTGTACCGCATTCTGTGATGACCGCTCCCTCTGGGCTGCGCTCTGGTGCCGAGAGGGGGAGATAGCGACGCCGCAATACATAGGGGGCACCTGCCCCCTATGCCTAGTTCTAGCGTGTTTCTAACTTCCCGGGAGGGGGTAATGCCACCCGCTGCGATGCAGCGCACCCTCGTGATCGTGCGCCACGGCAACCGCGAGATCGGCCCTTGCCCGAGGGCTTGGCCCCATACCTGGCACACAATCCCGGCAGTAGCAGAGGCGTAGGCTGAGTTGCAGCCTGCTAGGGCACCAACCCAAGGAGGGCATCGATGTGGGACTTCACCGGGTCGAAGTGGGTGTGCAGTAGCGCGTCGGCCTCACGGTTGGTGAATTGGACACAATTGTATCTCGCGTCGCGGCTGCGGTCGAGCATTTCACGGTAATCGGTCCACAGAGGTTTAAGATCGCTGATCCTGCTGAATTGCTTCAAACGGTCGCCGTGGTTGCCAGGGTGATACCCCACCTTTCGGTCGAGGTATGCATCGACCAGATGGAGCGCAGCATAAAACGTGGCGACTACGGCCCACTGTGGAAACTGCCCAGTCCTGAGTGAATCCGCTAGACTCAAATTCTGATTCGCTTGATCCAGGTGCCGCTTCCAGCCGGGCATGCCTCACTGCCCCACCCGTCACCGTTGCCAGACAACCTCCGCGTTGGCAGGGAGCATCTGGTCCAGTGAGTCGCACTCCTGTTCACTGATGTTCACCAAGCGAAAGTCCGCCACTACATCAGGGCTTATCTGCATGGCTTCCAGCTCGGCCTCATAGATCGGCTTACGCAGCTCCGGCTTGAACGGTTCTCCTTCGATCACCGTCCAAATTCGCGGACCGGTCCCGGTGGCTTCGAGCAGAACCTTGCGCACCTGTGGCCGTTCCCCAACCCGCGATGTGAACGCGTGAATCAAGCGCTTCACACCCGAGTTGACGATCTGCCGAGAAGCCGTCCAAGCACAGTGTAGCAGTGTTGGGCCTGCCTCCACAAAGCTGGCGCCACTCGTGACTCGTGACCATTCAGCGATCCATCCGCGCGTCGTGAGCTGCATCAGCGGGAACACCATCTCGTAAGGGTCTCCTGGCGCAGCGCCAGGAAGAACCGAGCCGCTAGGGATATCGACTAGCAGTGAGCATTCTTCATCGTTCCGACTCGAATACCCGGGCTCGATCAGAGGGGCCCATAGCACAAGCCGCTTTGTGTTCACTGCTCGGTGCTCCTGCTCGTCAGAGAGGTCGCCCTGCCAGACGGTTTGAGATGTTGGCGAGACCAGGCTCACCTGTCCACCTCCCTATCTACGCCGATCAGCCGACGGAGCGTCGTTACTGCGCGCTCGAAGTGGCGCACGATTTCGTCCCCGAGCGTGTCATCCGCCGGTGCCTGTCGGCCGGCGAAGTGCACGTTCACGTGCACATCAACGGTCCCCGACTCCCTTAGGCTCTGCCTGAGTCGAACGTGGCACTCAGAACCGTCTCGCTCAAACGACAACGCTACATCGGCGCGGGCGAGAGTCCCGCCGACCGTGGACTCCAATTCGTCCCGTCGCGCTATAAAACGATCACGCACAAGCGCACCTACGGAGTCTACACCTTTGACCAGAACATCGATATCATAGTTAAAACCGAATGCTGGAATGGGTACTGCCTCGGGCACAGCATCCATTGCCCTGGCTGTGAGGACGGCCACGATGCGCGCGTCCTCCCCAAGGCCTGCTGGTTTTTGGCGGGTCACTGATAGCCGCCGGTTCCCGAAGGTGGCCTGGAGTTCACCCTGCCGATAGATGAGGCCGACCACCTGTTCGGGAACGTCGAGCAGCACGGGATCTTCGTCACCAACCCGGATAGCCCGGAGAGCGTCACGAGAAATCGCGCTGAGGGGGAGCCGTTCATAGACGACTGTGACGTTGAATCCCTTCAGCTTCATCCCGTCGATAGAAAGCTCAGTCACAGGAGGAACCCCTCTGAGCCTCGTCTCGCGCTGGGGTGGGTGGCCACCGGCATCTAGGGGTCCGGCTTGCCCGGAGTCTACCTGCCTTCACACAGCACGTCAATAGCAATTATGAATCATTCTCGCCGGGCCTGCTTTACCACGCGTTGTGGTCCAGTACAGGATCGGTGACCAGCAATCCACAGCACCGCGCTTGACAGCTCCCCTCGCCAATGCGCATAGTGGGCCTACGCCTGCGCACGCAGGCAGCCAGAGAGACAACGGAGGCTCGATGCCCATCCCGCACCGCCTCGGCGCGCTGGTGGCCGGCGCGCTCCTGGTGAGCGCCTGCCAGGGCGCGCCGTCCACACCGACGCCCCTGCCGAGGCCCAGCCCGACGTCTGCACAGCCGGCGCGGCCGGCCGCAGGCGCACAGAGCGCGCCAGGAGGACCGACCGTGGCCAAGCGCTGGCCGGCGCCCCCGCCGATGACCGTGAGCGGCGACAAGAGCTACAGCGTCGTGATCGAGACCAACAAGGGCAGCATGACCGCCGAGCTGTTCGTGAAGGATGCCCCGCTGACGGTCAACAACTTCGTCTTCCTGGCGCGCGAGGGCTTCTACGACGGCGTGCCCTTCCACCGCGTCATCAAGGGCTTCATGGTGCAGACGGGCGACCCGACCGGCACGGGCACCGGCAGCCCCGGCTACCGCTTCAACGACGAGCCCGTGCGCCGCGACTACAAGCGCGGCACGCTGGCCATGGCCAACGCCGGGCCGAACACCAACGGCAGCCAGTTCTTCGTCATCCACCAGGACTACCCGCTGCCGAAGAACTACACCATCTTTGGCCAGGTGGTCGACGGCCTCGACACGCTGGACAAGATCGCCGGGGCGCCGGTCCGCCGCCACCCGCAGTCGGGCGAGAACTCCGTGCCGACCGAGGAGCTGCGCATCACCCGCGTCACCATTCGCGAGGCCCCCGCGCCGGCGCGCTAAGCCGCCATGCCACCCCTTTCCAGCAAGGCTGATCGCAGAGAGGGCGATCGCCCTGACGATCGCCCTCTCTGCATTCCATCTCACCGTGGACGCTTGCGCTTGCGCTCCGGTCGTCGCAGCGGCGCTGCCTAGCCTCACGCCCTCGCCCCCCTCCCCGTGCGGAGAGGGAAATGCAGGGGGAGGTCCGCCGCCGAGACGGCGCGGAGAGCCGCATGAGCAGGAGGAGCGCGATGCAAACGTACAGTATCCACGCGGTCTGGTTTGGCGAGCGGCCGGCGCTTTCGCGGCAAATGTTCTACGGCGACCCGCACGACGCGCCGGTGACCGTGGCCTACTACGTCTGGGTCGTCACCGACGGGCAGCGGACGCTGGTCGTGGACCTCGGCTTCACGCCCGAAGTGGCCCAGAAGCGCGGCCGGCAGATCGCCCGGCCCGTCGCGGACGGGCTGCGGGCCATCGGCGTCGATCCCGCTGCGGTGACCGACGCGGTCATCACCCACTTCCACTACGACCACGTGGGGAACTACCGCCTATTCCCGAACGCTGTGTTCCACGTGCAGGATGACGAGATGCGGCTCTTCACCGGCCGCTACCTGCGCTTTCGCCCCTACCGCGACCTGGTCGAGATCGACGACATCTGCAACTTCGTGCGCCTGAACTACGACGGACGCCTGCGCTTCGTCGACGGCGACAAGCAGCTCTTGCCCGGCGTCACGCTGCACCGCGTCGGCGGCGACTCGGCGGCGCTCCAGGCCGTGCGCGTCGCCACACGACGCGGGTACGCCGTCGTCGCTTCGGACGCCGCGCACTTCTACCGCAATATGGAGGAGCACGCGCCCTTCCCGCTCTACCTCACCCACTCGCTGCCGCAGGTGCACGAGGCTTTCGACCGCATCCAGGAGCTCGCCGACGGCCCGGACCTCATCTTCCCGGGCCACGACCCGGCCGTGCTGGAGCGCTTCGAGCCGGCGGGCGAGCGCATCGTCGTCTTGCGCTGACGGGTCCTTGCAGCGCACGGTCCGCGGTAGTATACTGATGGCGAACATTTGTCCTATTGCGCTGGCGGGCACATCTGCGCCCGGCGCGTGTGGCCTGCCGGTGGAGCGTGGCAGCGCGACGAACAGCGCCTCCTTGGGGCAGAGCGGCCTTGCCAGCCGCGGTGGCGCCAGGTTGTGTGTAGCGGAATCGTGTTTGCAGAGCGTGTAGCAGGGAAGGGCACCGTGAAAAAAGAGTTCGTCATCGAGCGCGACGGCCGGAGCTTCGTCCTGTACGCGGGGTTGCTCGACGAGGCGCATCGCAAAGGACTCAAGGCCATTCGTACGGCGCTGCTCCAGGCACCGACCGCCGAGAATGAGTACGTGGCCATCTGCCAGGCCACTGTCGAGACCGAGCAGGGCACGTTCATGGGCATCGGCGACGCGTCGCCGGACAACGTGCCGCGCCTGATGCGGCCGCACTTGCTGCGGATGGCCGAGACCCGCGCCAAGGCCCGCGCGCTGCGCGACGCGGTCAACATCGGCGTGGCGGCGCTGGAGGAGCTGGGCGAGCCGGAGGCCTCGGGCGAGGTCGAGGCCGGCGGCTGGCGCGAGGGGCCGGCTAGCGGCCTCAGCGAGCCCGCCGGCCCGGCCGGCCGCCGGGGCCAGGACGACGCACGCCGCGGCAACCCAGCCACGCCGGCGCAGCTCCGCGCCATCCACTCCATCGCCCGCGAGCGCCTGCGTCTGAGCGATGCCGAGCTGGACCAGCGCGCGCTGAGCCTGTTCGGCAGCCGCGTCGGCGAGCTGACCAAGAGCCAGGCAAGCCAGCTCATCGACGCCCTGCGCGGGCCACAGCGTGGCCCCTTCGGGGAGGGTCACGACGCGAGCAGAGCGAGCTGAGTGCGATAGGCCACGATGCGAATTACTACAGGGGCGCGGTGACCGCGCCCCTGTGTGGCAGGCTACCTCAGCGGGGTGACGCAGCGGGACGGCACGAGCAGGACCTGCGCCCTAGCTGCTGCGCGCCGGCTGCTCCGGCTCGACGAACGTCACCACGACGTCGTGGTAGCCCTGCTTGCCGTCCGGCAGCGGGTCGGCCGGCGTCTCCTCCTGGACTCGGCCCTGGCCGTCGATCGCGCGCGCGACGGCGCGGAAGGTGCCTAGCGCGGTCGGCAGCCACTCGTAGGTCCAGAGCGCCCAGGCCATCTTCGAGAGCGGCGGCTTGACGCTGGCGTCGTGCCAGGTCTTGCCGCCGTCCACGCTCACCTCGACCTTCTCGACGCCGCGCGCTCCGGCGAAGGCGACGCCGCCGACCGGCGTCGGCCCGCGCTCCAGGCGCTTGGGTCCCGGCACGTCGATGCGCGACATGGTCTTGATGACCGCCTCGTCGCTCCAGCCGCGCTGCTGCCAGTAGCCTTTGAAGTCGGTGTCCAGCAGCCGGATCTCCGTCACCCACTTGGCGTTCTTCATGCCGTAGATGTCCGGGATGACCATGCGCGCCGGAAAGCCGTGCTCCGGCGGCAGCGGCACGCCGTTCATCTCGTGGACCAGCAGCGTCGTCGGCTCCAGCGCCTTGCTGAAGTGAATGCTGTCCTCGTAGCCGTCGGCGCACTTGAACACGACCTTGCGGATGCCCTCCTGCGGCTCCGCGCGCGCGATGAGGTCGCGCAGGCGTACGCCGCGCCAGACGGCGTTGCTGATGAGGTCGCCGCCCACCTCGTTGCTGATGCACTCCAGCGTGTTCACCTGCTCGACGCTCTCCAGCGCGCGCAGCTCGTCGTAGGTGAGCTGGTAGGGCTTGTTGACCTGGCCCTTGATCTCTAGCCGCCAGGTCTTGCCGTCGACGACCGGATCGGCGAAGTTCTTCGAGACGGTGTAGAAGTCCTCGTTGGGTGTGATCTCCGGTGGCATGCCCTTGATCTTACCCATAGCCCGGCCGCCGACGCGGCCAGCGACGCGCCAAGCGATGGTGCCCAGGCCGACGAGGACGATGGCCGCGCCCAGGCCGACGATGACCCTCCGCCGGCCGCGGCCGCCGGCAGCGTCCAGCTCGCCCCGCGTCGGCGCCACGGCCGCGTCGCGCAGCCAAGCCGTGAGGCCGGTCAGCCCCAGCCCGTACGCGAGCGCCGCACCCAGTAGCGCGGTCATCGTCGGCCCCGGCCCGGCGACCGCCGCCGTGGCGAAGAGGCCGGCGTCGACCAGGGGCATCAGCACCGCGCCGAGCATGAACCAGAGCGCCAGGGCGAGGACCAGGCCGGCGAGCCAGAGCCCCGGCCCAGACGGCACCCGGCGGACGAAGAGTACGCCGCCAACGCCACCGGCGGCGAGCTGGCCGAGGATGAGCGCGACGTTGAGTGTGGGCTTGGCGGCGTCCTCCAGCGCGCTCAGGAGCGCGGAGAACACGCTCAGCGGCAGCAGGGCCGTGAAGCGGTCGGCCAGCAGCTCGGTCGGCGTGGCGACGCCGGCGGCGCTACGCGCAGCGTAGAGGACGGCGAGCGCTGCGGCGGCAGCGACGACCCCCGCCCAGAAGGCCGGACCCGACGACGCTCTGGTGACCATCGATGGCCTCCCCTCGGGCGGACTCGTCCCGCCACTTGTCGTAGGTCACGCCAGGAAGTATAGCGCACGCCGAGCAGCGAAGGGGTCATCCGGAGGAGCGCGACGGACGGCGGCAGACCATCGCCCGTCGCGGCAGAAGGATGGGCCGGACGCGCCGTCTACGGCCGCAGGATCACCTTGCCGAACTGCTCGCGCCGCTCCAGCATGCGGTGCGCCTCGGCGGCTTCGGCGAGCGGCAGGACGGCGTGGACGACCGGCCGCAGCCGGCCCTCGCCCACGAGCTCGAGGACCGTCAGCAGCTCCTGCCGCGTGTAGATGCGCGAGCCGATAATCTGCACCTGGCGACGGAAGACTTCGAGGAGGTCGAGCGCGACGCTCCCGCCGCCGTGCGCGCCGCAGATGGCGATGCGGCCGTCGACGGCGAGGCAGCGCAGCGCGTGGCCGAACAGCTCGCCGCCGACGTGCTCGAAGACCAGGTCTACGCCGCGGCCGCCGGTCAGGTCGAGCACGGCCCTCGCCATATCGGCCGTGCGGTAGTTGACGACATGGTCAGCGCCAAGCGCCAGCGCGCGCGCGAGCTTCGCGTCGCTGCCGGCGCTGGCGATGACCCGTGCGCCGACGAGCTTGGCGATCTGCACCGCGGCGCTGCCGATGCCGCTGCCGGCGGCGTTGACCAGCACCGTCTCGCCCACGGCGAGCCGGCCGCGCGCCAGCAGCATGTGCCAGGCCGTGCCGAAGGCGAGCTGCGTGGCCGCGGCCTCCTCGTAGCTCAGGCCCGGCGGCAACGCGATCAGCTCGTCGGCCGGCACGGCCACCAGCTCGGCGTAGCCCCCGGGCCGCGTCCCGCCATAGCGCTGCGAATGCGCGCAGATGTTGTCGCGCCCGGTGCGGCAGTAGACGCAGCGTCGGCAGGGGATGATGTAGGGCACGAGGACGCGCGCGCCCACCGGCGGGCTAGCGACCCCGGCCGGCAGGGCGACAACGTCGCCGGCCATCTCGTAGCCGAGAATGAACGGCAGGTCGTGCGGGAAGCCCGAGATCCCGGCGCGGCGGTCGAGGTCGACGTGGTTCACGCCGCAAGCGCGGACGCGGACCAGCGCCTCGCCCGGACCGGGGACGGGGTCCGGCGCGTCCTCGTAGCGCAGGACGTCCGGCCCGCCGTACTCGTGGAAGCGCGCTGCTTTCACGGCTACCGCGCCGTCGGGTAGGTCGGCGTGCGCTTCTCGCGCAGCGCTGCGACGCCCTCGGAGACGTCGGGGCTGAAGAAGCCCAGCATCTCGACGGCCAGCGAGTAGTCGAACGAGGCGAGGCCGACGAGGCGCAGCCACTGGTTCAGCGCCCGCTTGGTGAAGCGCAGCGCGGGCTGCGGGCCGGCCGCCAGCCGGCGGGCGATGTCCATGGCCGTCGAGAGCACCTCGACCCGCGGTACCGCCTTGCTCACCAGGCCGATGCGCTCGCACTCCTTGCCGTCGATGAAGTCGCACGTCAGGAGGTAGTACTTGGCGCGGGCCATGCCGCAGAGTAGCGGCCAGACGATGCAGGCGTGGTCGCCGGCGGCGACGCCGAGGCGGATGTGGCCGGCGGTGAGGCGCGCCTCCTCGGCCATGTTCGAGATGTCAGCCAGCAGGGCCACGGCTAGCCCGGCGCCGACGGCGACGCCGTTGATGGCCGAGATGACGACCTTGTCGCAGTTGATGACATTGTAGACGAGGTCGTGGGCCTCCTTCATCGAAGCCGTGACGGACTCGTAGCGCTCCTCCGACGGCAGCGAGGTCCGCCGCGCGATGTCATTCAGATCGCCGCCGGCCGAGAATGCCTTGTCGCCCGCGCCGGTGATGACCGCCACACGCACCGCCGGATCGCGGTCGACGACGCCCCAAATCTGCGTCAGCTCCCAGTGCAGACGGTTGTTGGTGGCGTTATAGACCTCCGGGCGGTTGATGGTGATGAGCGCCACGCCATCGCTGACCTCGATCTTGAGGTGCTGGAAATCGCCGTACTCCATCGCTGCCTTCCCTCTCCGAAAGCGATCTTGGATGTCCGGGCGCACGCAGCGGAGTGCGGGACCTGCCTCGCCCCCGCGCCCTGCCCGATCCTCGCGCGCATCCTAACACACGCGCGCGTCGTGCGCAGCACGCGGCGCGGCGCGCTGCTAGAATGGCGAACAGGGGTCGCGTCGCACGCAGCGCGACGTGGCGCGGCCGAACGACGGCGGCGCGTCCCGACGATCACAGCCAGCGGGTGTAGACCGATGACGGAACAGACCATCGGCACGGCAAGACCGGCCGCCGAGGCCGGCGCGGCAGCGCGGCCGCGGGTGCTTTCGGGCGTCATGCCCTCCGGCGACCTGCACCTGGGCAACTACCTGGGCGCGATCATGAACTGGGTCGCGATGCAGCAGGAGTACCAGTCGTTCTTCTGCATCGTCGATTTGCACGCCATCACGACGCCCCAGGACCCAGCGCAGCTCCGTGAGAAGGTCCACGAGGTCGCGGCCCTCTACCTGGCGGCCGGCATCGACCCGCGCAGCGCCACAGTGTTCGTGCAGTCGCACGTCGCGGCGCACGCGGAGA
>JACQUS010000457.1 GCA_016210125.1 Chloroflexota bacterium
ATCCGAGGATGCCTGACCTAAAGCTCTTGCCGCTCCTGGAAGCCACCCAGCCAGATCGGCTGCGGGAGCCACTCGGATCTCTGTTCGGCCCCGCCGCCGAGCCGCCGCGTGTCGAGAGCACCCGCTTGCAGGCGCCGATTTGCTATTGGGTGGTCTATCGCAATGGCGGGCGTCGCGTGACGCTGAAGAGCTTCTTCTCCGGCGACGACTACGTGGAGTACGTAGCGGAGTTGCGCGCGGTCTACCCAGAGCGGCTCGGGCACCCAGAGCACCCGAACGGCGGCGTGCTCCTGCTGCCGGAGATCAACGGTATCCTTTGGGCCTTCCCATTCGATCCAGCCATGCCGGAGCTGCACCGCTGCTTCGACGGCGCGTGGATCGCGGGCGTCCTCCGGCGCCGGTCCCGTGAAGCCGTTCAACCCGAGATTGTGAGCTACCGCCCGGAGATCGGCGCGGTCTTTGCCTACCGCGGGCCCCAAGGGCGGCGCGTCGTCGCCTACGGCAAGTGCTCGCCAGAGGAGAGCTGCGGACGCCAGTACGTGATCATGAACCGCCTCTGGCGGTCACCGGCGCGTGAGAGCGGCCAGCTTCGGCTCGCACGTCCACTCGCCTTTCGCCCGGAGGCCGGACTTCTGCTGCAGGCGCCGGTTGCCGGAACGCCAATCAGCGGCGAGCGCAATCGGAGCGCATTCCTCCAGCTCGTCACGGCCGCGGGCACGGCCCTCGCCGCGATCCACGGCTGCGATGCGCCGTTCGGCCGCGAGCGTCATCTCGCCGATCTCGTGCGGCGCCTCGCGGACGAGCTGCCCGACCTGGCACTCGTCAGCCCAGCGCTGCACCGGGCGCTGGGCCAGTTGATCGCCCAGATCGAGTCCCGGTCTGAGCGAGGCAGCACGGCTGCCCGCGTGGCGAGCCACGGCGACTTCAAGTGGGATCAGTTTCTCGAATACCGTGGCCGCTTCGCCCTGATCGACTTCGAGCTTTTCTGCCAGGCCGAGCCGAGCTACGATCTCGGCTATTTCTGCGCATATCTGCCGCCTTCGAGCCCGCGCGATTGGCGTGACAGCGCCGCTGCCGAGATGCTGCGTGGTGTCTTTCTGCACACCTACGCCGAGACGTCCGGCACTCCCCTAGACCTGTCCCGCGTCGCGCTTTTCGAGAGCGGGATGCTGGCCCTTCGGGCGCTCTCCCACGTGTGGCGACAGCACGGCGACTGGCAGCTCCGCGCGTCGCAGCTTCTCGACCTGGCCTTTGAGCGCCTAGTGAACCCTGAGCCGGACTCCTCCGGCCATCCGCGCTGATCGCGGATCTGCATCTTTTCCACCCCGAGGGCGTGACCGCATACCACCTCCTGATGATCACGCGCGCTGCCTCCCTGTAACAGAAGGCAGCTGGCGCGTGTACACAATGGCGGGAGATGCCTTGAGCGCCGTGCTGGCGACTCGGAACCGCGCCGCAGGATGGTGGCCGCCCGCCTTCGAGTCGCCGGCCTCGGCGGTGCCCAAGCTCCACACCACGGGCGCGCCGCCATCGCCGGATGCCTATCCAAGGAGGGCAGAACCATGGCACGAGGCATGCGGGATGTTCTCATTCCCGACGAGCAGGACGAGCTTGCGGAAACGTTACCGCGTTCGGCGTCGCGCTGGGCGGTGCTCGCCGCGATCGCCGGTGGCGCGGTCCTGGCCCTCGGCCCGGCCGCAGCGGTAGTCCACGCGGCCGACAGCAGTGGAAACCCTGGTGGCTTCGGCAACGCGGTCGGCTTCGATGATGGCAGCGGCACCGGGGGCGTGGCCCTCTTGGCCCCGTCTTCGATGACCTCGGGGCTCGCTAAAGCAGGAAGTCCGAAGACCGCCGGCAGCCCACAGAAGGTGCGCAACCCGAAACGCGCCGCGAGCGGGGAGCCCCAGGCCAGGGCCGAGAATCGCGCGTCGGCGCAGGAGCGGGCCGCGGCGTCACGTCAGGCCGAAGTGCGGCATCGTGCACAGCCCGAGCGGCAGACCGCGGCGAAGGATTCGGCGCGCGCGCTGAGCCAGGCCAAGGAGAAGGAGAAGGACCGCAAGGTCGGGATCTGCCATGCCACTGGCTCCGACTCCAACCCATTCGTGTTCATCCAGGTCGACGAGCACGCCGTCGATGCGCACCAGCGCCATCAGCAGGGCCGCGACATCATCGATGTCAGCGCCGCCGCCGAATGTTCAGCGGCTGCGCTCGTCCTCGGGCTACGGGCACAAAGCTCGCAGACGGCGGAAAGTCCAAAGACGGTGAAGACGGCGACCGCGCGATCGCTGCAAAGCCCGACCGGTACGCCGATGGGTACGGCCACTACGGCCAGCCCGGCGACGGCCACCGCGACGCCTACCGCGACGACGGCCGGCCCGGCGACCATCGAGCAGCAACTCCAGCAGCTTTCTCAGCAGCGGCAGGCGAGTCAGGACGACCAAGCGGAGCAGTCGCCCCTCGTCGCCGGTGTGTCCGCCGAGGCTGAGGCGGGCCTCGATCTCACCCCTGGCGAGGCGGCGATGCTGGCCGCTCTGCTGGGTGGCGGTGTTACCGCCGAGGACGTCCGGGCGATGACCGTGGAAGAGATCGCGCAGGCCGCGGAGGCTCGCGGCTTGGCTCCCACGGCTGTGCTCGGCGCGGCGGCCGCCGCTCCCACGGACGACCAGGCCGACGCTCCATCGGCCTTGCCCCAGACCGGCGGCCCCGGCCTTCCTCTTGGAGCAGCGCTTGGCCTCGGAGCCATGCTCGCGGCTGCCGGCGCGGTGCTGCGGAGGGTGATGCAGCGCTAGCGCGCCACTGGCGTTCGCGGGCTTGGTGCGTACGCGCGCGGCTACGCCCCGCCGCAGCGCGGTGACACCTCGTCGCCGCGCTGCGGGCGTGTTGGGCGACGCAAGCTAGCGCCCTCGCAGCTCGCGCTCGAAGGTCGGCAGGGCCGGTGGCAGCGGCGGCAGCTCCCAGCCGCCGGTGGCTCGCGGCCGCACCTCGCGGTCGACCAGCACCTCGACGAGCGCCGGTCGGCCGCAGGCCAGCGCCGCCTCCAGCGTCGGCGCGATGTCGTCTGGACGCTCGACGCGCCAGCCCTCGGCGCCGAACGAGCGCGCCAGCGCGGCGAAGTCCGGGCTGTAGAGCTGGCCGCTCTTGTCGTAGGCGAAGCTCGTCGCCAGCTCGCGGCCGCCGAAGAAGCCGAGCTGCAGGTCGCGGATAGACACGAAGCCGTAGTTGTTCCAGACGACCCACACCGCCGGCAGGTCGTACTCCACCGCCGTGGCCAGGACGTGCGGGGCCATGAGGAAGCCGCCGTCGCCGGAAACCGCGACCGTCGGGCGGTCGGGCGTGGCGAGCTTGGCGCCGAGCACGCCGCAGACGGCGAAGCCCATGCCGCCGAAGCCCCATGATTGCAGCAGCGTCCGCGGTCGGCGCACCTCGAGCTCCTGAACGAGCCAGTTGTGGTGCACGCCGACGTCGGCCAGGACGACGGCGTCCTCGGGGACGACGCGCCGCAGATCGGCGACCAGGCGCTCCGGCCGGATCGGTTGCGCGTCCGAGCGGTGGTACGGCCGGCGGACGTCCTCCCAGGCCCGCTTCCAATCGGCGATCTGCCGGTGCCACTCGGCGCGCGCGCGGCGCGGGCCGCCGCGGGCCTCGACCAGGGCGAGCATCTGCCGCAGCACCTGGCGCGCGTCGCCGAGGATGCCGACGGCCGGCGGAAAGTTGCGCCCGAGCTCCCCGGGGTCGATGTCCACCTGGATCAGGCGCGTCGGCGGGATGCCGTAGGACACGCCCGGCAGCCAGGCGCTGGCGGCGCGGTCGTCGAAGCGCGTGCCGAGCGCCAGCAGCACGTCGCACGCGCGGGCTGCCATGTTGGCCTGATAGGTGCCGTTGCGCCCGTTGGCGCCGAGCGCGAGCGGGTGGCGCTCGTCGAAGGCGCCCTTGCCCATGGGGCTCGTGGCCACCGGAATCTCCAGCTCCTCGGCCAGCCGCCGCAGTTCCTCTGTGGCTTGCGCGGCCACCACCCCGTTGCCGGCCAGGACCAGTGGGCGCTCGGCGCCGAGCAGCATGTCGAGCGCCTGCGCGACGGCGTCCGGGTTGCCGGCGGCGTCGCCGCGGAGCCCGGCGCGCCAGAGGCCTGGGTCGGGCACCTCGACCTCGGCCTCCTCGACGAAGACATTGAGCGGCACGTCGAGGTTGACCGGCCCAGGCCGCCCGCCCAGCATCTCGCGGAACCCGTCGCGCAGGGCGATGGGCAGCATGTCCACGCGCGTCGGCTGGTAGGACCGCTTGACGTAAGGGCGGACCACGGTGGGGAACTCGGCCTGGTAGTGGCGGTAGGTCTCCTGGAAGGCCCCACGATTGAACTGCTGGGTCGGTACGTTGCCGGTGATGGCCAAGACGGCCGACGAGTCGAACATCGCGCAGGCCAGGGCCATGACGATGTTGGCCGAGCCCGGCCCGCAGGAGGTGAACGTCGCCAGGGGCTGGCCTGTGAGGCGATAGTACACGTCGGCCATATGAACGGCGGCAGGCTCATGCTTGACCGAGATGGTCTTGATCTCGTCCCGCCGGCGGTAGAGGGCATCCAGCAGGCCGATATTGCCGTGCCCGCACAGCCCCACGGCGTAGGGCACGCCCTCGCGGATGAGGTACTCGACGATGACGTCCGCGCCGCGGTACGCAGCCATAGCTCTCTCCCAGATCGGCTCACATCCCGGTCAGTATAGCGCGCCGCGCCGCTTGCGCCGAAGTGCGATGATTGAGATAGGAACGCGAGAGCAGGACGAGAGCGCGGGACGAGCGCTCGCTGCCCATACGTCGCCCGCGCGAGCGGGGAGGGTGAAGCGGCGTGGTCGTGGTCACCGCCGAGCAGGTGCCGGCCACACACGTGACGTGGCTGCTGCGGCTGCCCTATCCGGTGCGCAACGTCGTGCGCCGCTGGCGTGGCCTGCTCGGCATGATGCTCGGCGTCGGCATCGCCCTGGGCATCGGCATGACCATGCTGGCCATCAGCAGCGCGGCCATCGAGCTGTACACCGCCGACTTCCGAAGGTCCGG
>JACQUS010000458.1 GCA_016210125.1 Chloroflexota bacterium
GACGCGGCGCGCCGACCTCGCGGCCATGGAGACGATGTATCGTGAGCTGACCGCTCGCGGGCTGACGGCCCTGGCGCGCGACGGCGTGCCGGCCGGGAAGGTCGCCGTGTCGCGCTTGGCCGACATGCGCTACCGCGGCCAGGCGTTTGAGCTGCAGGTGCCGGTGCCGCCGGGGCCGATGAGTCCAGCGGCGGTCGACGCGGCCGTCGACGCCTTCCACGACCTCTACACGCAGATCTACGGCCACTGTAGCCGCGAGGACGAGGTCGAGTTCGTCACCCTGCGCGCCGTGTGCACCTACGTGGTGCCCCGCCCGCCGTCCACCGGCACGGCCGGCCGGCCGGGCGCCGCTGCGCGCCAGGCCGAGCGCTCACTCAGTGGCGCGCGCAAGGGCACGCGCTTAGCGTACTTCGGCGGCCAGCGGCACGGCGTCCCGCTCTACGAGCGGGCGTTCCTGCCCGCCGAGGACCGGATCGAGGGGCCGGCCATCGTCGAGCAGCCGGACTCGACGGTGGTCATCTACCCAGGCCAGACGGCGCACGTCGACGCCACCGGGAATCTGATCCTAGAGCTAGGCGAGCGCTGCGCACCGGAGGAGGTCGGGTGGCCCTGAGCCTACCCCACGACCTCGCGCCGTGCGCCCAGCTTCTCCACCGGCAGGCGGATGGCCAGCACCGGCACCTCCTGATTCATGGCATACACGTCCGAGTCGCCGGGTGAGCCGGCCACCTTCTGGCGGCGGATGGTCGCCTTCATGGACTTGATATGGTCGCACGTCTGGAAGACCACGACGTGTTCGATCGGCACGCCGTACGCCGCGGCGACGATCTCGCGGCTCAGCAGCCCGTGCTTCTTGACGGCCTCGTACACCTCCTGCGACGTGAACATGATGTCTACGGCGAAGAAGAACGGGCCGGCGTTCTTCGTCCGCACGACGTTGCAGAGCTCGGCCAGGCCGATGCTGGTCATCGCTACGCTCTCCCTTGAACATCGCCCTCGGCGGGCGGCGTGGCCCCGCCCCGCCCCGAGAGGTTTCCCAAAGGGGGCTTCGCCCTCTTCGGATTCCCCCTCGACTCTGCGCGTCGCCGCGCCTCCCCCTTCCCGCGCCGGGAAGGGGGCCGGGGGGTTAGGTCCTCCCGGCACCCCGTTTCACTCCTGTCGGCGCGCCGCGGCGCCTCGACCACTCCCCTGAAAATGGCTTCCGGGCGTTACCCCACCCCCTCTTCTCCCCCTCTCCAGCTCCGCTGGAGAGGGGGGCGGGGGTGAGGCCCCGCCGCGCGACCACTTTTCATACACCGCTGGCGTCGCGCAGCGACAGGGGCAACTCCCCCTTTAGACGCGCTCTAGCACCACCGGGAAGATCTCGTTGCCGTTTTTCAGCGGCAGCGCGTGGTAGATGTGCAGCGCGTACGCCGGGCCGACGTCGATCACGCTTGGCGAGAACGGCACGGCGACGTTGCCCGCCGTCGTCTGGCGTCCCTCGTAGCGCCAGAACGAGATGCGCGAGCGCAGGTCTTGCGTCACGTCGTGCGCCAGCTCCTGCGTCTTCGCCACCACGTCCACCACCACGCCGACCTCGTGCGCCTGCGACGGCGCGAACTCGTAGTCGCCCAGCACGCCGTTACGGCCGTACAGGTGGTAGTGGATGGCGACGTTCTCTGGCCCGCCGAAGAGGGCCAGCTCCTTCGCCCGCGCGCCTTCGAGAATGCCGTCGAGCTGCGCCAGCATGCGCGGCGTGCGCACGCCGAAGACGAGGATGGCGCGGTAGCCCACCTGGCGTACGCCCTCCAGCAGCACGGTGTACGGCTCGGCTGGCGTGAAGCGCGCCCCGCTGATGCGCACCGTCCAGGGGTCCTCGACCTCGTAGCGGCTGTCCGTCTTGTCGAGCGCGCCGCCCGGCAGCGTCGTGTGATAGATGTCGGCGCGCTCGTAGAGCGCGTGGGCGGCGCAGGACTGCGGCGTGCATGCCATCGACTTGTGCGCCGGACGCAGCAGGAAGTGGTCGTCGCGGATGCGCCCGACCATCGGGATACGGTTGTGCTCGATGTCGCGCAGCATGGGCTCGCGCTCGCTGGCGCAGGCCTCGCCGCACTCGACCACGTCGCCGAGGTGCAGCGCGATGCCGGGGCTGCAGCCCTTCCAGATCGGGTAGGCGGCGATGGTGCAGGCGTCCGAGGCGCGGCCGGCGACGACCACGTCGGCGCTCATCTCCAGCGCCTTGATGATCGGCTCGCAGCCCATCATGGCCACGACGACGGCGCTCTGGTCGATGGCCTCGGGCGTCAGCGCGCCGTCGTGGTCGACGCCGCGGATCGCCTCGTGCCGGGCGCGCCGCCGCAGGTAGTCGAGGTCGACATCGGCGTAGATGACGGCCATGGTGAAGTGCAGCCGCTGGGCCGCGGCGATCTCGCGGATGATGGCCAGCGTCTGGTCGACGTGCGCTCGCGCGCCCGAGCCGCCGGCGCTGCCAATGACGATGGGAATCTTGCGCGGCACGGCCTCGGTGAGCAGCAGCTCCAGGTCCCAGCGGATGTTCTTGATCGGGCTGTGCTCGCGGCCGGCGCCGAGGTAGTACGGGCCGGGATCGAGCGAGCCGGCGTCGGTGGCGATGACGTCGGGCTGCTCGTCCGCCAGCGCGCGGAGGAAGCTCTCCTTATGCGTGCCGCGGTTGCCGATGCAGCCGGTCGGAGTAAGAACGCAGACCTCGCGCATCGCGCGTGTCCCCCTTTCGCCGGGCGTCGAGCGAGGCTATCATACGGCGCTCAGCGCGCTGCGGCGAGCACCCGCGGCCGGCGCCGCGCGGCCAGCTTGTAGACCTCCGCCGCCGCCCGCGTGCTGATGAGCTCGTCGCGCAGGTCGCGCTCGACCAGCTCGACGTCGCGCTCCACCGGCGGCCCGTAGCCGCCGCCACCGGCGAAGTGCAGCGTCAGGCGGTCGCGCGGCTGGAGCATCATGCGCCCCTTCGGATTCACCGGCTGGCCGTCGTTCAGCACGACCTTGCTTGGCGAGCCGTGCAGGCCGCCGAACAGCCCGAAGGCCGGGTGCTGCCAGCGGTCGGACATCGTGCTCAGCACGATCGGCTCCTCGGTGGCGACCTCGACGACGACCTCCTGCCCAAGACCGCCGCGGTACGTGCCCGGGCCGCCGGAGTCGGCGAGCAGCTCCGCCTTCCAGAAGATCAGCGGCGCGACGCTCTCCAGCGCCTCGTACGAGCCGGCCCCGGTGTTGGCCGGAAAGCCGACGCAGGAGAGACCGTCCTTGAACGGCGTCGCGCCCATGCCCCCGCTGGCGAACAGCACGGCCGAGAAGCGCTGCCCGTGGTAGCCCACGCCGGCGTACACGGTCCGCAGGCACGGCCCGCCCCCCGAGTCGGCGATCACTTTGTCGGGGATGGCCGGCGCCAGCGCGCCGAAGACCAGCCCGGCCAGGAAGTGCCCGGCGAGCTGCCGCGCGCTGCCGGCCGCCGGGAAGCGCGGGTTGAGCACGCAGCCCTCCGGCGCCGAGACGTGCAGCGGGCGGTTCGAGCCCTCGTTCTTCGGCGTGTGCGGCGTCAGCGCGCACTTGATCGGGTACTCGGTGTAGGCCGAGGTGTAGTTCAGCACGGAGTTGCACCCGCGGTCGATCTGCGGCGAGGTCCCGCGGTAGTCGACGAAGATCTCGTCGCCACGCACGGTGATCGTGATGCAGAGCTTGAGCGGCTTGCCACCGTAGCCGTCGGTCTCGATGCTGTACGTGTACTCGCCATCCTGCACCTCGGCGATGGCCCGGCGCATCACCTGCTCGGCGCGCGTGTGGATGGCGTGTGAGAGCGGGCCGAGGTCGTCGATGCCCTGCTCGTCCATGAGCTCCAGCAGCCGCTGCGCGCAGACCTCGGCCGCCGAGACCTGGGCGTACATATCGCCGATGGTGAGCTCCGGCGTGCGCACGTTGCCCTTGATGATGTCAATGAGCGTCTGGTTCGGCTTGCCGGCCTGAAGGAACTTGACCGGCACGATGCGCAGGCCCTCCTCGAACATCTCCCGCGCGTCGGCGGCCCAGAGCGAGCCACCCATATCCGGCGAGTGCGCGCAGTTAGCCGTCCAGGCGACGATGCGGCCGCCGCGAAAGATCGGGACGGCGATGGTGATATCAGGCAGGTGGCCCGTGGCGAGCCAGGGGTCGTTGGTCATGAGCACGTCGCCGGGCTCCAGTATCCCCGGCGGGAAACGGCCCATCAGGTGCTTGGTCGTCTTGGAGAGGATGCGCACGAACGAGGCGATGCTGCCGGTATTCTCGGCCAGCGAGTCGCCATTGGCGTCCATGAGCACGCAGGCGTAGTCGTTCGACTCGCGCACGATGGTCGAGAACGAGGTGCGCAGGAGCGTCGCGGCCGACTCGTCGGCGGTGGCGATGAGCCGTGACCAGAGGATCTCCAAGGTGATGGGATCGTACTCGTGCGCGCTCATGTAGGTCAGCTCCATGATGACGTTTAGGCCAGCTCCATGATGACGTTTAGGCCAGCTCCATGATGACGTTGAGGTACTCGTCGACGTGCGCCGTGGCCGACGGCCCGACGACGATGGTCGACTCGCGCTCTTCGACGATGGCCGGGCCGGCGAGGGTGGCCCCGGGCGCCAGGCTGTAGCGGTCGTAGACCGTGCAGGGCACGAAGCCCTTGGTCGCGGAGAAGTAGGCCACACGCCGGCCCTTGACGCCGCCCGGGTAGGCTGGGGCCGCACCGTCGTGCGCCCGTAGGTCGACGCTGGGCGGCGGGCCGGAGGCCACGATGCGCCAGGTGAGCGCCTCGATGGGCACGTCGGTGCGGTAGCGGCTGTAGCGCTCCTGGTACGCGGCGTAGAAGCTCTGCGTGATCTCCGCGAGCCGGCTAGCGTCGAGCCGGCCGCAGGGGACCGGCACGGGAATCTCATAGCCCTGGCCGACGTAGCGCATCTCGGCGCTGCGCGTGAAGCGCATGTCCTCCGGCGCGACGCCGGCCGCGGCCAGCATCGCCCGACCGGCCTCCTCCATGTCGCCGAAGAGGGACGCGAGATGGCCCCAATCCAGGCCGTCGAGGCGCGCGACGTAGCTACGCACGAAGTCGAGGCTCATCGGCGCGAGCAGGAAGCCCAGCGCCGAGGTCGTGCCGGCGGCCAGCGGGCAGACGACACGCCTGACCTTCAGCAGCCGCGCCATCGCGTACGCGTGGACCGGGCCGGCGCCGCCGAAGGCCAGGAGGGCGTAGGCCCGCGGATCGCGCCCGCGCTCGGCGGCGTAGATGCGCGTGGCGCTGGCCATGTTCTCATTGACGACGTCGAACATGCCCTCCGCGGCCTGCACGAGGCTCACGCCCAGCGGCTGGGCGACGCGCTCGGCGACGGCGCGCTCGGCGGCCTGGCGGCTCAGCCGCATCTCGCCGCCGAGGAAGTAGTCCTCGTTCAGGTAGCCGAGCACCAGGTCGGCGTCGGTGACCGCCGGCTGCGTCCCGCCGCGGTCGTAGCAGGCCGGGCCGGGCACCGAGCCGGCGCTCTCCGGCCCGACCTTCAGCAGGCCCATCGGGTCGATGTGCGCGATGGAGCCGCCGCCGGCGCC
>JACQUS010000483.1 GCA_016210125.1 Chloroflexota bacterium
CCGCCATCGTCGATCCGAGTCTGGAGAGCGAGTCGATCTGGGAGTGGATCGTTCAGCAAGGTCTGACCCTGGAGTATGTCGTCAACACACACGGCCACTTCGACCACACGTACAACAACGCCTACTTCATCGAGCGCAGCGGGGCGAAGCTGCTCATCCACGAGCTGGATGTTCCGCTGCTCGAGGCGCTGGCCTCCAAGGCCGCCGAGTTCGGCCTGCGCGCGCAGCCCTCGCCGGCGCCGGACGCGCTGCTCGAGGACGGCCAGGTGTTCGCCGTGGGCGAGCTGTCGTTCGAGGTGCGCTTCACGCCCGGCCACAGCCCTGGCCACGTCGTGCTCTACCAGCCGGGCGCGGTCATCGCCGGCGACACGCTCTTCCGCGAGTCGATCGGCCGCACCGACCTGCCCGGCGCCTCGTTCCGCGAGCTGGAGCGCTCGATCAAGGAGCGCCTGTTCACGCTGCCGGAGGAGACCGAGGTGCTGCCCGGACACGGCCCCACGACGAGCATCGGCCACGAGCGCGTATACAACCCCTTCGTCGGCGCGGCGGCGCGACTGGGCATCGGAGGGCTCTGGCTGCGCTAGCAGTTGCTTGACGCCCGGCTCGCCGCAGTGCACAATGCCGCCGTCAGCACGGCATCGTCAGCACCGCATCGTCAGCACCGCATGGAGGAGTCGGGCGATGAGCATTCTCCGCCCCAGCGAGACCGAGCAGTACGTGCGTCTCAGGCCACGCGCGCAGGCGGCCTTCGAGCGCGCGCAGAAGGTGATGCCGCAGGGCATCGCCCAGGAGATGCGCCTGCTCCGGCCGTTCCCGATTATGGTGGCTCGCGCGAAGGGCGCACGGAAATGGGACGTCGACGGCCATGACTACATCGACTACCACCTCGGCAGCGCGGCGCTCATCCTCGGGCACGCGCATCCCGAGGTCATGGCGCGCATCCGCGAGCAGATCGAGTACGGCTGGCACTACGCGCAGGGCCACCCGTTGGAGGCCGAGTGGGGCGAGTGGGTGCAGCGGCTCGTACCTAGCGTGGAGCGCCTGCGCTTCGTCAATTCCGGCACCGAGGCGACGCTGCTGGCCCTGCGGCTAGCGCGCGCCTACACCGGCAAGCCGAAGGTCCTGCGCTTCGAGGGCCACTATCACGGCTGGCACGACTACGCCATCAAGGGTATGAGCGCGCCGTTCGACCGGCCGCCGACGGCCGGCATCCCCGACGGCGCCGTTGGCACGATGGTGGTCGTGCCGGCCAACGACCCCGACCTCGTCGCGCGCACCCTCGACGCCGATCCCGAGATTGGCCAGGTGATCGTTGAGGCCTCCGGCGCGTCGTGGTCGACCGTGCCGCTGCGGCCGGGCTTCCTGCATGCGCTGCGCGAGATCACCAAGGCGCGCGGCCGGCTGTTGATCTTCGACGAGGTCATCACGGGCTTCCGCTGGTCCTCTGGCGGCGCGCAGGTCAAGCACGGCGTCCGGCCCGACCTGACGACGATGTCCAAGATCGCCTCGGGCGGCCTGCCCGGCGGCGTCGTCGGCGGCAGCGCCGAGGTCATGAGCATCCTCGAGCTGACCGGCGACGCACAGCGCGACCGCGCGCGGCGGCCCTACCACGGCGGCACGTTCAACGCCAATCCGCTCGCGGCGTCGGCGGCCGTCGCCACGCTGCGCATCTGCTCCACGGGTGACGTGCAGCGCCACTGCGACGCGCTGGCTGCGCGGCTGCGCGAGGGCCTCAATGCGATCATCAAGCGCCTGGGCATCTCGGGCGTCGCCTACGGCGAGTCGTCCACGTTCCACGTCTACGTTGGCCCGCGCCCGGCCGGAATGCCGGTCGGCGAAAGGCTATGGACCGAGGATGCCGCGACGCTCAAGGGCGTATCGCGCGAGCTAGTCTTCGCCGTGCGCGGTGCGATGTACAACCGCGGCGTCGATCTTATGTCGGGCATCGGCGGCGTCCTTTGCTCGGAGCACACGCCTGGCGACATCGAGCAGACGCTCGACGCCTTCGAGAGCGCCTTCAAGGCCGTGCGCGACGAGCGGCCGGACCTGCTCCCGGCCTAGTCGGCAGTGCCGTCGCCAAGCGGTGGCGCGCCGTGCCAGTCGCGGCCGCGACGCGGCGGGCGCGCCAGGGGAATCCAAAAAGGCGAATCCAAAGGTCGCCCGAGGCGACCTTTTGGGATCCTTCTTAGGTGGGCCGGGGCAAGCGGACGGCGGTCGATTCTCAGCCTGGAGCGGAAGAGACCCTCTACAGATCTGCCGTGAGGACGTGAGGTGCGCGCGTCACAGCGCGTATGCTCGGCCGGCGGTGTGCTGCTACTCGCCAGCGGCCTCCTTGCCTGCGCCGAGCCGGAGCGCCCGCCGCCACGCCGCGCGCTGGCCCCGATCGAGGCGACGCCCGCGCCCACGGCGACGCCCCGACCCCCGGGCTACGAGGTCGTCGCCCGCAACGCGGCCCAACGCTACCTCGAGATCGACACCCAGCGCGAGCGCTACCAGCCAGAGCGCGTCGCGCTCGAGGCGCGCGACCTGGCGGCCGCGCTGCGCGCCGCCGCGGCTCGCGATCCCAGCGCCAATCGACAGGCCGCCGAGGAGCTTGCCACGGCGCTGGACCTCCTGGCCCTCGCCTTCGTCGAGCCGGACCGCGCACCGACGCTGCTGGCCGCGGCGCGGGCGCGCTACGCGAGCTTCCTCGCGCAGCCGCTCCGCCACGTCGTCATCGCCGTGCCGAGCGCCGTGCCCGGCTACCGCCTGCGCGGCGAGCGGCTGGTCACCCGCGAGGGCCGGCCGGCGAGCGAGGCGCGCGTGGAGGTCGACCCAGGGGCCACGGCCGGCGAGATTCTCGCCACGCTCGTCGCCGTCTTGCGGAGCGCGCGCGAGCGCACCGGCGCGTCGGCGGTCGTTGTCTATGCCTACTGGCCCGGCGACGATTCGAGCGGGCCGTTCACGGCCGGGCGCGCCGCGTACGCCTGCGGTGGGCAGAGTGCCTGGCTCGGCTATCCTCCTGACTGCGAGACGGTCCAGGTCGACGTCGTCCCGGACCGCGAGGCACCGCTCCAACGCATCCACCAGCGCGTGCCTTACGTGCCGCGGTGAGGGTCGCCCGCCAGCTCGTCCAGCACCTCCGCCAGGACCACCGCATTGTTACGTGCAGCGTCGCGTGCCGCGTACAGCAACGTCACTGCGCCCACGCGCATCCGCTGTGCCAGCTCGTCGAGCCGCGCGTGGTGCGGCGACGCCAGCAGCGCCGCGCGATAGCGCTCGCGGAAGGCCGGCCATCGGGCCGGGTCGTGGGCGAAGCAGCGCCGCAGATCGTCCGAGGGCGCCAGGTCGCGCAGCCAGGCGTCGACGTGCGCCGCCTCCTTCGTCAGCCCGCGCGGCCAGAGGCGGTCGACCAGCACGCGGTAACCGTCGGCCGGGTCGGGTGGCTCGTAGACGCGGCGCACGCGGAGCATTGCTTCACCCCACCGCCGACAGCAGTCTCTCCGGGACGAGATGCTCCACCCCACCCCACGAAAGGTTCCCAAAGGGGGCGAAGCCCCCTTTGGATTCTCCCTCGCATAGCTTGGAGCTGGGCTACCTCGCCGCGCCGCACGCCTCGTGGGCCGGCGACGGGGCACTGAGTGACTCCCGGCTTCAATCGTACAGGCGTTGACAGGCCAGCGCCTGCTGGCTACTACTGACGCAATGGGTCCGGAGGGAGCGATGGCCGAGCAGCCCACCGTAGTCGTCGTCGGCGCGAACCTCGCCGGCGGCCGCGCCGCCGAGACGCTGCGCGTGGCCGGTTTCGACGGCCGCCTCGTCCTCGTCGGCGCCGAGCCCGACCGGCCCTACGAGCGCCCGCCGCTCTCGAAAGAGTTCCTGCGAGGCGAGATGCCTGACGGCAAGATCTACCTCCAGCCACTCAAGTATTACGCCGCAAACCGGATCGAGCTCTGGCTTGGCACCCGCGCGACCCGCCTGCGGCCCGCCGAGCCGGTCGTCGAGCTGAGCGATGGCCGCGTGCTGCGCTTCGACGGGCTGCTCATCGCCACCGGCGCGACGCCGCGGCGGCTCGCCGTGCCCGGCGCCGACCTGCCTGGCATCGCCTACCTGCGCACCGTGCGCGACGCCAAGCGCCTCCGCACAGTGCTCCGCCGGCGGCCGCGCGTCGTCGTCGTCGGCGCCGGCTTCATCGGCGCCGAGGTCGCCGCCTCGGCCCGCGTCCTTGGCTGCGAGGTGACGATCATTGAGATGCTGCCGGTGCCGTTAGGCCGCGTGCTGGGCGAGGAGGTCGGACGCGCCTACGCGGCGCTGCACACGGCGCATGGCGTCGACCTGCGCACCGGCGAAACTGTTGCCGCCTTCCGCGGCGCCAGGCGCGTCGAGGAGGTCGTGACGGCCTCCGGCACGGCGCTGCCCTGCGACGTGGCCGTCGTTGGCGTCGGCGTCGTCCCCGAGGTCGGCTGGCTTGACGGCTCGGGCGTGGCGGTCGGCAATGGCGTGCTCGTCGACGAGCTCTGTGCGACCAGCCGGCCGGGCGTCTATGCCGCCGGCGACGTGGCCAACTGGCCCCACCCGCTCTTCGGCGAGCGGCTACGCGTTGAGCACTTCGACAACGCGCAGGAGCAGGGCGTCGCTGCGGCGTGGCGTATGCTTGGGGAGCGCGCGCCGTACGCGCCGGTGCCGTACTTTTGGTCCGACCAGTACGATGCCACGCTTCAGCACGTTGGCCACGCGAGCCCCGACGACGAGGTCGTCTTCCGCGGCCAGCCGGGCGGCGACGCGTGGGCCGCCTTCTACCTGCGCGAGGGCCGGCTGCGCGCGGCGCTCGGGTTGAATCGCCCGCGCGAGGTGTTCGGCGCGCGGCGGCTGATCGCCGCGCAGGTGCACCCAACGCGTGAGCAGCTACGCGACGAGCAGGTGGACCTGCGCCGCCTCGCGCTGCGGAGCTAGGCCGCTCAGCCGGCCGGCGGGCCTGCCCCACCCCACCCGAA
Source organism: Chloroflexota bacterium (assembly GCA_016210125.1). GTDB lineage: Bacteria > Chloroflexota > UBA6077 > FW602-bin22 > JACQUS01 > JACQUS01. The sequence goes on from JACQUS010000483.1 coordinate 4,974, forward strand.
GGAACGAATCCAAGGGGGGCGAAGCCCCCTTTAGATTTCCGTCCTCGCACCGATGGTCGCTGCCGTGGCCTGATCCGTGCTGGGTCCCCGAGCGGCTGTGCTGCGCGACTTCGCCGCGCCGGACCACGCTCCCGCGGCGGCGAGGCGCTGCCTGTCGTGCGGCCTACCTCAGGGCGTGCGCAGCCGAACTGTGCTAGACTGGCGCCGCCAATCGAGCGTGAGGGGGTCACGATGCGTCTGCACGCCGGTCAGAGCCGGGAGGACATCCGCGCCGCGCTGAACAAGGCGGCCCACGACACCTGGGGGCCGGAGCGTATCGACGCCCTGGCCGCGCTGCTCGACCAGGCCGCCGACGCGATCCACCGCGTCTTCCAGGAGCCGCTGGCGCCGCTCGCTGAGGAGCCCGACTTCGCGCGGCCGCTGCGCCAGGGCGAGGAGGGCTGAGCCATGCAGCCATACGACCTCACGGCCACCGCGGCCGCGCGCGCCATCCGCGCCGGCGAGCTCTCGCCGGTCGACCTGGTGCAGTCGCTGCTCGACCGCATCGCCGCCACGGAGTCGCGCGTCCAGGCCTGGGAGCACGTCGACGCTGAGGGCGCCCTCAGCGCGGCACGGCACCTGGAGGCCAAGCGGCGCGAGCGCCCGCCGGCCGATCTGCTGTTCGGCGTGCCGATCGGCATGAAGGACGTTTTCCACGCCCGCGGCCTGCCGACGACGGCCAACTTCGACCCCTACCGTGGCAAAGTCATCGGCGAGGACTCGGGGGTCGTCCAGCATCTTCGCGAGGCCGGGGCCGTCATTCTCGGAAAGACGGTTACTGTGCAGTTCGCCTGGGGCCGTGACCCGGTCAAGACACGGAATCCGTGGAACGCGGAGCTGACGCCGGGCGGCTCCTCCTCCGGCTCCGGCGCCGCAGTCGGCGCGCGCCAGGTGCCGGCGGCCATGGGCACGCAGACCGGCGGATCCACGCTCCGGCCGGCGTGCTACTGCGGCATCGTCGCACTCAAGCCGACCTTCGGCCGCATCAGCCGCTACGGCCTGCTGCCGGTGAGCTGGACCTTCGATCACCCAGGCATCATGGTGCGCTCGATCGCCGACGCCGCGCTGCTCCTCCAGGCGCTGGCGCGCCACGACCCGCGCGACCCGTTCTCGGCCGACCAGCAGCCGGAGGACTTTGTCGCCGCCACGCGCGAGGCCGGCGCGCCGCCGCGGCTCGGGCTGCTCCGCGACCTGCTCGACCGCGCCGACCCGCCGGTGCGGCAAGCCGCCGAGACGGCCGCCGAGCGCCTGCGCCAGGCCGGCGCCGACGTCCGCGAGGTCCGCCTGCCGGTGCCGATGGACCTTCTGCTCGCGGTGCACTTCGTCATCCTCACGAGCGAGGGCGGGACGGTGCACGCCGAGCAGATCAGGCACTTCGCAGAGCACTACTTCCGCAATCTGCGGGCCAGCATCGAGGCCGGCCATGTCCTGCCGGCCGCGGCCTACGTGCAGGCGGCGCGACTGCGACGGCGACTGCGCGCGCAGATGGTCGAGATGGTCGGCGGCGTGGACGGCATCATCGGGCCGACGGTGCGCACCCTGCCGCCCAGGGCGGAGACGGGCACCGGTGACCCGTCGTTCCAGTCGATCTGGTCGCTCTTCGGCTTCCCGAACGTGACCATCCCGACGATGCTGAGTCCAGAGCGCCTACCACACGGCATCCAGATCGTCGGCCGGCACTTCGGCGAGCGCGAGCTGCTGCGCATCGCCACGTGGTGCGAGCGGGTGTTCGAGCCGCTGCCCTCGCCACTCTGAGCGCGGCCGCCAGCGCGTGTACGGCGAGGGGTGGCGGCGGCCGGCGCGCGACGCCCCGCCGGCCGCGCGCGCCGCGGTGGTGCTGGGCGTGGCCACGCAGTGCACGGTGGTCGGGCTGGCACGCTTCGGCTTCGGGCTGCTCCTGCCGTCGATGCGCGCCGACATGGAGGCCGGCTACGCGGCGATGGGCGCCGTCGCCACCGCCGGCTTCCTCGGCCATATGGCCGGCTCGCTCCTCGCCGGCGTCGTCGCCGTACGCCGCGGCTCGCGGCCGGTACTCGTCGGCGCCCTGGCGCTGGCGGGGCTCGCGACCATCGCCACCGGATCGGCGACCTCCGTGCTGGCGGCGGGACTCTGGCAGCTTCTTGCCGGGACTGGCGGCGGCGGGGCCATCGTCGCCGGCCACGGACTGGTCATGGGCTGGTTCACGCCGCACCGCCGCGGCATCGCCACCGGCATCGTCGTCGGCGGCGGTGGCCTCGGGCTGCTGGCGTCCGGCCTCCTGCTGCCACCGGTGCTCGCCGCCGGCCCAGACGCCTGGCGGATCGGCTGGGTCGTGCTCGGCGCGCCGGCGCTCTTCGCCGCGGCGGCCGCGGCCGTGGTCGGGCGCGACGCGCCGGCCGGGCGGGCGGCGCCGGCGGCCGCTCGGCCGCGCTCGGATCTCGGCGCCGAGCGCGGCGGTCGGCCAGGGCCAGCGGCCGAGGAGCGCCGCGCCGCGCTCGCTGGCGCCGTGACGGCTGCTGCCCGGCGTGAGCCGCCTCTGGCGCGCCACCCGGGGCTCTGGGTGCTGGCGCTCGTCGCGCTGTGCTGGGCGTTGACCTACATCGTGTTCATGACGTTCTTCGCTGCCGCCGGCCTCGCCAGCGGGCTGGACGCCGGGCAGGTCGGGCGGCTCTGGCTGACAGTCGGCGTGCTCTCGTCGTGCAGCGCGGTCGTCTGGGGCGCTGTCTCGGACCGCCTCGGCCGCCTGCCGACGCTGGCGCTCGTCTACGTGCTCCAGGGGCTGGCCTGCGCCGCGCTCGGCCTGGCGACGACGGCGGCCTGGTTCTACGCCGCGGCCGGGCTGTTCGGCCTCGGCGGCTGGGCCACGCCGGCGCTGGTCACCTCAGCCGGCGCGGACCTGGCCGGCCGGCGGCTGGCGCCAGCCGTGCTCGGCGTGCTGACGCTTGTCTTCGGTCTCGGCCAGGCTATCGGACCGCTCGTCGCCGGCCTGCTCAACGACGCGACCGGCGGCTTCGTGGCCTCCTCACTCGCCGCCGCCGCCGTGCTCTTCGCCGGGGCGGTGCTGGCGTTGGGCGCGAGCAGGTCGACGATCGGGGTGAGCCGACCGCCGATTCGTGGTAACCTGTAGTATTAGGAGTGTCACTTCTGTCGCTGTCGGAGGCTTCCTCGCGTGCGGGCGCCGTTAGACAGGGATATAAGGGGCAGATCGGGGGCCGGTATGCCCTGGTCGCATCGTCGATGTGCCGCCTGTGACGTTTCCCCCGGAGGCTAGGAACTGTGGCGAAGGCTGTCGGTGCTGCGCGAACATCGGCCCGCCGCGTCGTCCGAATTCGGGCCATCTGCGTGTCCGGGTACAAGTCGCTCATCAAGCCCACAACCATCGAGCTCGCCCCGCTCACCATCCTCGCCGGTCCCAACAGCTCTGGAAAGTCCAGCGCCATTCAACCTATTCTGCTCCTGAAGCAAACTCTGGAAGCACCTTATGATCCGGGACCGCTACTGCTATATGGGCCGAACGTACGATTCACGTCCGCGGACCAGTTCCTATCCCGGTTAGGCGGTCGCTCATCGGCCCGCGAGGTCAGAATTGAATTCGAGACCGCGATGCGGTCCCGCATCGCTCTGGTGTTTATACAACACCCGCAGCGCGGCCTTGACCTCGACCACGTGATGTACCAACCCCGTCAAGGTACGTCCGAAAGCAGGATCCATCTAAAGATGACTCAAGACGAGATCGCGAACGTGGTGCCAAAAGAGCTACGCGATATCCTCTCGGAGTCCGCGAAGGTTCCCCGAAGCAGACTCACGTGGAAGGTGATGCGCGACAGATGCTTTCTTCCTTTCGGAGCGTTTCTGGGCGAAGAGCCGGAATCCATGGTTCGCCTCGGCGGCACCTCATACTACGGTGAGATCGAGCATTTTCTCAACCATCTGATTCACGTTCCGCCAATCCGTGGGAACCCTGAGAGGACGTACAGGGTGACTGCGGTCGGAGATCGATACCCAGGTACGTTCGAACCATATGTTGCCAGCATTATAAACCGCTGGAAATCTACATCGAGTCCGCGTCTCCGAGAGCTGGGAAGCGCCCTCGAAAGGCTTGGCCTGACATGGAAGGTGGAGCCCAGGCAGAAAGACGCTACGCAGGTGGAACTACGGGTAGGGCGACTCCCACACGGCATGCGGGGAGGAGCTCACGACATGGTCAACATTGCGGATGTCGGATTTGGCATCTCCCAGGTAATACCAGTCATCGTAGCGTTACTGGCTGCGAAGCCGGGTCAGGCCATTTACATTGAGGAGCCTGAAATCCATCTGCACCCGCTCGCGCAGTCGCGTATGGCTGACCTCGTATTCGACGCCGTCCGGGGTGGCGTGCGAGTGATTCTCGAAACCCACAGCACCTTGCTGCTGAGACGCGTTCAGACGGTCGTGGCGCGCGGCGAGATTAGTCCGCAGGACGTACGACTCTATTGGTTCACGCGCAGCGAGGCTGGCGAGACCTTGGTGTCCAGAGCGCAACTAGCTGAGGATGGATCCTTCGGGGAGTGGCCAGCCGATTTCGATGAAGTGGCCTTGGGCGTGGAGGGAGATTACTTGGATGCCGTCGCACGGAGGAGACTGGGCGCGTGACGCCGAGCGGTTCCCTAATCCTCGTGGTCGATGCTTCGGTGGCTCGGTCCGCCGGGGAGACCGAAGACCCCGTATCGGCCGCTTGCCGGAGGTTCCTGGTCCGTGCTATGTCGATCTGCTACAGACTTGTGATGACCCGGGCAATCATCGACGAGTGGCAGAGGCACCAGTCGGCATTTTCGCGGAAGTGGCTGAGCGCAATGACGGCGAAACGGAAAGTGGTCTGGCCTAAAGGAATCCCTCACGCTACGTCCATCGATGCCGAAGGAATCATCGACCCTCGGGGCCGGCAGATTCTCATCAAAGATCTCCATCTGCTCGAAGCAGCTTTGTCAACGGACTCAATCGTGGTTTCGAGGGACGACACCTGCCGCGAGGTCGTGCAGAACTGCTCACCGGTCATCCCGGTGCTCCGCCAGATTGTTTGGCTAAATCCGATCAATCTCGACGGGGACCTCGGCGCCGCGTTGCGCAATTACCCTAACCGGAGACTCCGCCGCGAGCTGCGCCGATGGTACACATAGGATCACCGCAGCACGCAGGTGAAGTGGTCGTGCAGTTGGACCACGTCCACGGCGCGCGGATGGCAGACGGCCGATCACCGTAGCACGCACTGCTTTCGCGGTTCACTGGCACTCGATATGGTCGAACTTCTCTCACTCAGTCCCCACCAGGTCGTCGTCGTGGCCGACGTGCCGCTCGGGCCGGCCCCGTTCGGCACACTGCCCGGCGACGAAGTCGAGCCAGCAGCCAGGGTCGTTGAGAGCGAACTCGTCGGCGCCCTCCGCGAGGGCATGGTGGCGCAGCACGCCGTGGCCGTCAGCGACAAGCGCCGCGATGTTCGTCGACGATGTGCTCGATGAGGAGGTCGACTCATCACTCGTCACCTCGCTCAGCGCGGCGCGACGTAGAGGATGAGCACGGCGACGACCAGCCACAGAGCGATATTGGCTAGCAGCGGGCGGTCGCGCAGCAGGATCTCCTCGGGGCTGCCGCCGGCGTCGCGTAGGTGGATGAGATAGAGGTAGCGGAAGGTCCCGTAGAGCAGGAAGGGGATCGTCAGCATCATCGCGTGGTTGCGCGGCAGATTCTCGGCCGAGAACGTGTAGAGCGAGTAGGCGACGACTGCTGAGCCGCTCACGACGGCTATCAGCACGTCGAGGAACGCCGGCGTGTACTCACGCAGGACGCTGCGATGCTCCTCGGCCTCGTCGGCCAGCAGCGTCAGCTCGTGCCGCCGTTTGCCGAAGCCGATGAACAGCGCGCCCAAGGTCGTGCAGACATACAGCCAGGGCGAGATCGGCACGCCGACGGCCACCGCGCCGGCGGCCGCGCGGAGGACGAAGCCGGCGGCGATGGCGAAGACGTCGAGCAGGACCACGCGCTTCAGCCAAACGTTGTAGACGAGCATCACGCCGATATAGGCCGCGGCCAGCGCCAGGAAGCCACCGCCGAGCGCGCCGGCCACGACTATGCCGAGCAGTGCGAGCAGGAGGGCCGCAGCGAGGGCCGGCGGCGGCCGCAGCTTGCCCATAGCGATGGGCCGCCGGCACTTCAGCGGGTGCTGGCGGTCGCGCTCGCGGTCGAGCACGTCGTTGAGCAGGTAGATCGCGCTCGACAGCGCGCAGAAGGCCACGAAGGCCCAGGTCGCGCGCACCAGCAACGGCAGCTCGGTCAGTCTGAGCGCGAAGATCAGGCCGACGTAGACGATGAGGTTCTTGGTCCACTGCCGGGGCCGCACACTTACCAGAAGTGGCCACCACACCGTCGCTATGCCCCCAGCCACGCTGCGCCCGCGACGCGCACCGCCGCGCGACGTGTCTCCGATTATCGCTTACCGGCCCGCGCCGTGCAGCAGTGCGGCGAGACCGTTGACGCGCGCGCCGGGCCTGCGCTATAGTCCGCAGAGCCATCGCCGTCGCTGGAGGAAGCATGCAGGCGCTCGCCGGATTACGCGTCCTCGACCTGACGCGCCTCTTGCCTGGGCCGTACGGCTCGCTGTTCTTCGCCGACTTCGGCGCCGAGGTGATCAAGGTTGAGG
>JACQUS010000462.1 GCA_016210125.1 Chloroflexota bacterium
GAGAGGGGCCGGGGGTGAGGGCGTGCCAGGTCGCCCGCGGGCCAACCGCACTTGACGCGAATAATGAGACGTAGTATCATTGTCCCGGGCCGAGGGATCTGGAGGACAATTATGCTTCGCGCATTGGCGATCTCACTGGCAGTTGTAACGAGCCTCGCGCTCGCCGTGGGCTGCGATCTCGGAGAGCGGTCCACGGTCACGCCGCCGGCCGGCGGGACGCAAGAGGCGCCGGGCGCCAAGCCGGCGAGCGCGCCGACGACCGCGCCGGCGGCACAGCCGGCCAAGCCTGCCGCCGTGTCGTCCCAGGCGCCGGCTGCCAGCGCCAAGCCGCAGGCGTCCGCCGCGCCGACCGGCCCCAAGCTTAAGGTGGTGGCTACCTTCAGCGTGCTCGGCGACCTCGTGAAGCAGGTAGGCGGCGATCGCGTCGACCTGGCGGTCATCGTCGGCCCGGAGGGCGACGCCCACACCTTCGAGCCCAGCCCGGCGGACGTGGCGTCCCTCGCCGGTGCTGCGTTGATCTTCGAGAACGGACTCGAGTTCGAGCCCTGGCTCGAGAAGATCTATCCGTCCTCGCAGTCGAAGACCACGCGCGTCATCGTCACCGAGGGGCTATCCGCGCCGATCCGCGTGGAGGAGCACGGCGAGTACGATCCGCACGTGTGGCACGACGTCCAGAACGCGATGCACATGGTGCGCGTGATCCGCGATGCGCTGGTAGCAGCCGATGCGGCGAACGCGGCGACCTACCGCGCCAACGCCGAGAAGTACCTCGCCGAGCTGCAGCAGCTCGACTCCTGGATCGCCGAGCGCGTGAAGGCGCTGCCCGAGGGACGCCGGAAGCTCGTAACCGCACACGACACGTTCGAGTACTTTGCCCGGCGCTACGGCTTTGCCATCGTCGGCACGGCGCTCGGCTCGGTCAGCACCGAAGTGGCCGACCCGGCGGCGGCGAAGATCGCGGCCCTCATCAACGAGATCAAGGCCGCCGGCGTGCCGGCGATCTTTGCCGAGAACGTCAGCAATCCGCGCCTCATGCAGCGCATCGCCAGCGAGGCCGGAGTCACGCTGGTGACCGACCTCTACACGGATGCGCTCGGTAAGCCTGGCACCCCTGGCGACACCTACGCGAAGATGCTACGCTCCAACGTAGAGAAGATCGTGAGTGCGCTAAGCCGATGACCGATGCGCGGTTCCCGTACGGCCGCAAGGGCCACGTCCCGCCAGTGATGGGCGCGCCGGCGCTTGAGGCACGGGCGGTGTGCGTCGCCTACCCCGGCGCCAGCCGGCCGGCGCTCGATGGCGTGAGCCTGTGCGTGCCGGTCGGCGCGCACGTGGCGCTCGTCGGGCCGAACGGCTCCGGCAAGTCGACGCTGCTCAAGGCGGCGGCCAACCTGCTGCCGCTGCGTAGCGGCGAGCTGCGCGTCTACGGCAATCCCCCGGGCGCGTGCCACCATCGCGTCGCCTACCTGCCGCAGCGCAGCCGGATCGACTGGCGCTTTCCCATCACCGTGCGCGGGCTGGTAACCACAGGACGCTACGTCCACCTGGGCTGGCTGCGCCGCCCCGGGCCACGCGACGACGACGCCGTCGCCGACGTGCTGGACCTCCTCGGTCTGTCGGCCCTGGCCGAGCGGCAGATCGGTCAGCTCTCCGGCGGCCAGCAGCAGCGCGCGCTGCTGGCGCGGGCCCTGGCGCAGGAGGCCGACCTGCTGCTGCTCGACGAGCCGCTGAATGCCGTCGATGCCGAGACGCGCGCCATCGTCGCCGACGTGCTGGCCAAGCTGCGCCGGCAGGGCAAGACGGTCGTCGTCGCCACGCACGACCTCGGCCGGCTCGAGAGCGACTTCGACGGCGCGCTCTACCTGACCGCTGGGCGCGAGATGCCCCCGCCGCCGGGCGCGTTCGTCGGCGTACCGGTGGGGCAGCACCGCGCATGAGCTGGCTCTTCGATCCACTTCAGCACGCCTTCATGCAGTCGGCCCTGCTCGCCGCGGCGCTCGTCGGCGTCACCTGCGCCACCATCGGTGTGTACGTCGTCCTGCGGCGCATGGCCTTCATCGGCGACGCCCTGGCGCACACCATCCTGCCCGGCCTGGTCGTCGCCTACCTCTTCGGCTGGAGCCTGCTCGGCGGTGCGCTCGCCGCCGGGCTGGCCTCGGCCCTGGTCATAAGCTGGCTCGCGCGGCGCGAGGCCATCCGCGAGGACACGGCCATCGGCATCGTCTTCACCGGCATGTTCGCCCTCGGCGTGCTGCTCATGAGCACGCAGCGCAGCTTCCGCGACCTCTCGCAGATGCTCTTCGGCAATATCCTCGGCGTGACGTCGATCGATCTGCTGCTCATCGCCGGCGTGGCCCTGCTGGTCGTCGCGGCGCTCGCGCTCTTCCACAAGGAGCTGGAGCTGACGTCCGTTGACCCGCTCTACGCACAGATCGTCGGCCTGTCGCCGGACCTGGTGCGCTATGCGCTGCTCTTCCTGCTGGCGCTGACGGTCGTGGTCGGCATCCAGGCCGTCGGCGTCGTGCTGACCAGCGCGCTGCTGATCACGCCGGCGGCCGCTGCGGCACTGCTGTCGAATCGCCTGCCGCGCATGATGCTTATCGCCACGCTCGTCGCCGTCGGCTCGGGTGTGGGCGGGCTCTATGCCTCCTACTACTTCAACGTCTCGTCGGGGGCGGCCATCGTCCTGGCCTGCACGGCCTGCTTCGGCGTGGTGTGGCTGGCGCGGGCGGTGCTTGCGCCGCGCTGAGGCGCTCCCCGGCGGCGCGCGGCGTATGGGAAGGCGTCTCGGCTATGGCGGGGTCGCGAGGCGACAGCGGGCGCCGATACCGTCGAATAGGTGGCTCAATACCGATTCCGACTGATCGCCGCATGTGGCAAGGTGCAGCCATGCTGTGCGTGGCGTCGGCCTGGCGACCCCATCCCGCCGCGGGCACGAGGAGTGATACCATTGCGCGGGGACCACGTCTGGGTGCCGGCGGGGAGACGGGCGGCCTCGGAGAAGGACACGCCCTGAGCGCGCGGGCGTGAGACGCAACAGGGAGACGAGCCGGCGGAAGGCGGTGCGGCGACAAGGGGCCGTTGATAGCGCTAAGTGGGCGCTAGGGCAGCGGCGCGGCAGGCCTGTGTGCTCGGCGGACGGTATGGGGTGCCTTTTCCCCCGCGGCGCTCTTATGCTTGACCGCTCGTAGTCGATCCCTCTATAATGACGGAACACGTCACGACGCAGTGTGTCGCGCGGCGCGCGGGGCGTGTCGGCGGCCGGGCGGTCGCTGTGCGTGGCGGAAGGAGCTGGTGTGGCGACCGTCCTCATTATCCACCAGGACCCCCTGGCGCTGGAGCACCTGGCGGACATGCTGGGCGACGAGGGCTACAAGACGGTCGGCGCGCACTCGGTGCGCGAGGCCGTGGCGCTGCTCACAAAGCAGCGCGTGGAGCTCATCGTCCTGGATGCGGAGTCTGTCGCGAAGAGCGCGCAGGGGCACCTGAACTTCGGCGGGCTGGCGCCGGTGCTGCAGGCGGCGGAGGACGTCCCGGTCATCCTGAGCACGGATTGGCTGCGCGAGGATGTCCAGGAGAAGGCGGAAGAGCGCTTCGCGGACATTGTTTGGAAGCCCGTCGAGCCATCAGACCTGCTCACGAGCGCGCGCTCGCTCGTGCCGCCGCGCTAGCAGGCGCCGCATCGCGCGCCCGGTCCGGTCCTCGAGCGCCGGCCGGCGTGTGGTCGTGGTGTGAGCGGTGGGGACGTGGAGCATGCGCCAGAGTCACACATCGCCCCTCAGGCGGCCGCGGGTTGCGCTCTGTCTGGCAGCGCTGGGCGCGGCGCTCCTGGCTATGGCGTGTGATGCCCTGCCGCTCGGTGGGGACGCGCCGACGCCTGCGGCCTCGCCCGGCGCCGCGGTGGCCCCGGCGCAGCCCGCCGCGCAGCAGGTGAGCGAGCGCGAACGGGCGAAGGCGGCCGGCGAGGCCACCCCGCTCGTGGGCGGGGCGACGCCGCCCATCGGCACGCCGGCGGCGCTTGGCCCGCTCCCGCCGGCCAGCCCGCGGCGGTTCGGCGTCGTCCTACCGCCGACGGCGACGCCGAGCCCAACCAGGACGGCCACGCCGCCGCGCACGCCGACCCCCGCGCCGACGCAGGTCATCACGCCGACGGTCCCGAGCGCCCCGCTCCCGACGGCGGCAGTGGCGCTGGGCGGGCCGCTGGCGACGGCGACTGCCGCGCCGCTGGGTCTGGCGCTGCCCACGCCGACGCTGGCCCCCGGGGCCCCGAGTCGCACGCCGGGGCCGGGCACGCCCCTGGCCGGCGGCACGGGCACGCCCGCGGCGACGGGCAGCCCCATCCCGCTGGGCACGCCGACACCGACGGCCACGCCGCGGCCGGTCTTTACGCCGCTGGCCACGCGCACGCCGCTGCCGACGCCGACGGTCTCGCCCACGCCGGCGGCGTCGCCGACCGCCTCGCCGACGCCGCCGGTGCCCCGTGCTTGGGGGGCGGCACCGACGCCGTACCAGTTCCAGAACGCCATCGAGGCCGCGCTCAGCATGCTTCAGGCGCGCTCGAACCAGGACTACACGCTCGTGCGCGACCGCGTTCGGGATATCCTCGAGGATGTCCCGGCGCAGGAAAGCGACTGGGTCTTTCGCGTGCAGCCGCCGACGAAGCGCGTCTGGCTGAGCAAGAGCAAGCTGCGGCAGTGGGGCGGGCTATGGCCGGTGCCGACGGCGACGCCCGGCGGCGTGCCGTCGCCCACGCCCACGCCGACCCCCGTGCCGGGCGCAGTCACGGAGGAGGTCGTCAGCATGTGGACGGCCTCGCTGCTGGTTCACGCCGCCTTCCACGTCGAGCTCTACGACAAGCTGACTGACTACAATACCTGTGAGGCCGAGCTCCAGGCGCTGGAGCGCCAGCGCGACGCCTTGACGCGCATCCGCGACGGGTTGGGCAACCAGGCGCCGGCCGTGGCCACGACGATGATCGCCTTTGTCCAGACCTTCGTCGTCGAGGGCAACTGCCGCGCCGAGCCCGAGAACCACGTGGTGCCATAGTGCGATGGTGACCGACCGCACGAGCCACACGACCGCGAGCGAGGTGCTGCCCGCGCCGCGCGCGGCGCCCCGCCGGCCGCGCATCCGCGTGCTCATCGCCGATGATCACGCGATCGTCCTGCAGGCGCTGCGCTCGGTGCTGCTGCGTGCCGGCGACATCGAGGTCATTGGCGCGGCCCGCGACGGCACCACGGCGGTGAAGGAGGCCCTGCGCCTCTACCCTGACGTGGTGCTCCTCGACTACTACATGCCGGGCATGGATGGCGCCGAGGCCACGCGGCGGATCAAAGAGAAGCTGCCGCACGCCAAGATCGTCATGCTGACGGGTGCGGAGGACGAGGCGGCGCGCATGAGTGCCGTCGAGGCCGGGGTGAGCGGC
>JACQUS010000477.1 GCA_016210125.1 Chloroflexota bacterium
CACATAGTCTAATGCGCCGGGCAGCTCCGGCATGAGCATGTACAGGTCCGGGGAGAGATACACGTTGCCGCACGTGAACGCTGCGCCGACGGCGGCCATCACCCACGGCCAGGCGGCGTGCGAGATGACGATGCGCAGACCCGGAAAGTCCTTGGCCACGCGCTGCACACGCAGCGGATCGCTGTAGGTCATATCCGGGCCCATCTGTGCGCTGAGTGAGATCGAGACCGGCAGGCCGAGGTCCTGGCAGCGGGCGTAGACGGGATACAGATGGCGGTCGTCGGCGTACAGCGGCTGTGCGGCCACCGCCGGCTCGACGTTGACGCCCCTGAACCCCCACTCGTGCGCCGCACGCTCCACGTCACGCAGGGCCGTCGCCAGGTCGGTCACGTCGACGCCGGCGAAGCCGACGAAGCGCCCGGGGTACTCCCTGACGATAGCGACGATGTCCTCGTTGGGGACGCTGCCCCAGATCGGCGCCGCCTGCCTCCCCATGGCCACGCCAAGCGTGACGCCGGCCTCGTCCATCTCCTGGAGCAGCAGGTCCATCGAGCACTCCGCGTACGAGGGCGCCAGGGGCGCACCGAAGCGCGTGGGCGCGTAGCTCGCCGGCGGGTAGCGGAAAATCGACAAACCCAGAAAGCCGCGGGCCGGCGGACGCACGCGCATGTCGATAATCACGGCAGGTCTCCTCTAGCCGCGGGGCGTCAGCCCCACGAGCGCGGCGAAGCGCTCGATGCTCTCCAGGTTCAGCGGGTCGTGCGGCCGGCGCGCCGTGAAGCTGAAGTCGAGATCGAGATTCGTCAGCCCAAGCTCGGCCAGCTCGGCGACCTGCGCGCGCACCTCGTCCGGTGAGCCGGCGAGCTCGCCCGGCCCGCGCGCCGGCTCCCCCAGCCGCAGGTTGAGACGCACGCCGATCTGCAGCTCGCTCAGCGGCCGCCCGGCGGCCTCCGCGAGGGCGCGCAGGTCGGCCACGCCGGTGCGCAGGTCGGCCAGCGCCGGACGCGCCGGGTGCCAGCCGTCGCCCAGGCGCACGGCGCGGCGGCGCGCACCGCGCCCATTGCCGCCGATGAGGATCGGCGGGTGCGGCCGCTGCACCGGCTTGGGGAACGCGCGCACCGGCGGAAGGCTGAAGAACCGCCCCTGGTAGGTGCTCGTCTCTTGGGTCCAGAGCACCTTCCAGATCTGGAGCCACTCATCGGTCACCGCACCTCGCTGGGCGAACAGGTGCCCGGCGCCCAGGGCCTCGAACTCCTCGCGCAGCCAGCCGGCGCCTACGCCGATGACGACGCGCCCGCCGCTGAGCACGTCGAGCGTGGCGAACATCTTGCCCATCAGCACCGGATTGCGCTGCGGCGCGACGAGCACGCCGGTGCCGACCCGCACGCCGCGCGTCGCGCCGGCGACGTAGGCCAGCACGGTGAAGGGCTCGAAGAAGTTCTGGCGCTCGGCGAGCGTCCACGTCCCCGGCGGCCCGTAGGGGTACTGCGAGGAGAACTGCTCCGGCACGACGACGTGGTCGGAGACCCACACCGTGTCGTAACCGAGGCGATCGGCCCACACGGCCGAGGTCACGATGCTGGCGCTCGTGGCGGCCGGCCCGCGCAGGTTCAGCAGCACACCGTAGCGCATCACGATCGCTCCAGGCCCAATAGCTCAGCCGCGTTCGTGTACAGCACGCGCTCCAGGACGTCAGGCTTGAACGGGAAGCGCAGAAACTGATCCACGATCTTTTTCATTGGGAAGAACGGATGGGCCGTGGCGAAGAGCATTTTGTGCGCGATGACCGTGTTGGCCGCCTCGACAAAGCGGTCGATGCCGGGCATGAAGTAGTATGACGAGGCCTCGAACCACACCGTCTCCTGGCGCCAGGCGATGGCGATCATCTCCATCACCCATGGCCAGGAGGCGTGCGACACGATGATCTTGAGGCCGCGAAAGTCCGTGGCCACCTCATCGATTGGCATGGGCGAGCCATACTTCATATATGTGCCGAGGGTCGGCGCCGGTCCCTGCGTGAAGAACACCATCAGCCCGAGCTCGCGGCAGCGCTGATACACCGGGTAGAGCCGGCGGTCATTGGGGAAGGTCTGAATCGCTGCCGGATCGATCGAGACGCCCTTGAGCTGGAGCTTCGCAGCCAGGTCCACGTCCTGAAGCGCCGTCGGTTTGAGCGGGTCGAGCCCGGCCACGCCGACGATGCGGTCAGGATACTTGGCGACCGCGTCGGCAATGAGCTCGGAGCTCATGCGCCAACCGGTCGTGCGCGAGAAGTCGCGCCCGGTGAACACACCGAGACTGATCCCCGCTTCGTCCATATCGTGGATGAAGTCTTCGAGCGTGCCTGTGGGCGGGATGGGCTCGCCCATGAGCTTCATCGTGTAGCGCCGGTTCTCGGTCTTGAACGACTCCATGTACTCCGGCGTGCGTGGGCGCGCGCGGAAGTCGATGATCTTCATGCTCTCCCCCTCAGTCGATCGGCTTGGCTGCGTCCTGAAGCTTCTGGCCCTGCTCCTGGAAGTACCGCGCGGCGCCCTTGTGAAACGGACTGGTGATGCTAGCCGCGGCCTGCACTAGGATCTCGCTGCCCGAGCGGTGCGCCTTGGCGATCTCGGGCACGTTGGGATAGGTGATCTTGAGTACCTCGTAAACGAAGTCCTCCGGCAGGTCCTTGCTGCCGATAAACGCCACGTACACGGACAGCGCGGGTAGATCGTTTTCCATCACGCCCTTGTAGCCCTTGTAGAACTCCCTGCTCAGCTCGGCCTTCGAGAAGAACGGCAGCGCCTTGAGGATCTGCTCGCGCTCCACCTCCGACGGGCTAACGACCGTGAGCGGGTGGGTGAGGTTCGCCTCGGCGACGGCGCCTAAGGGCGCTCCACCGATGTGGCACACCCCGGCGGCCTGGCGGTCCTTCAGCAGCTCTGCGCCCTGCCCGTGCGGCACGTTCACGATGCGCCCGAGCTTGGCGCCGACCGCCTCAAACGTCTCCTTGGCGTAGACCGGGAACTGCGTGCCGGCGGGGCCGGCGGAGATGACCTTGCCATCGAAGTCCTTGAGCTTGCCGATATTTGCATCCCTGAGCGCGTAGCACTTGAGGTACTGCACGAATGTCGGCAGGACGACCCGTACCTTTTCCGTCTTCTTGCCCTGCGCCCAGCGCGCCCCGGTGAGGCCCTCGTGGACGTTGTTCATCGAGCTGAGGCCGAAGATGGCCTCGCCGCTCTGGACGCTCTGCACGTTGGACTGCGAGCCGCCGGCGGCGATGACGTTGGTGGGAATGCCGAGCTTATCTTGGAGCACCTTGGCCCAGCCGGTGGCCACCCCGTAGAACGGCGTGCCGGGCTCGCCGGCGCCGACGGTGATGCGCGTCGGCCAGGTGGCCCGCGCCGCGGCCGGCTTGGGTGCCTCCTTGGCCGGCTCCTTCGCCGCCAGCGGCTGCGCCGGTGCCCCAGCCTTCGGCGGCTCCTTCGCCGGCGCGGGCGCGGCCGACGGCGCCGGGGCGCACGCCACGGCGAGCAGGCTGAGTGCGCACAGGATGGGCGTGGAATAGCGTATGCGCGGCAGCATGGCTGAACCTCCTAGCGTTGGCCGGCAGCGACAGGCGCACGGCCGGCAGCAGACATCTCCCGGCGGGCAAAATCGCGCACCTGGCGGTAGCGCGCGAGGCACTCGGCGGACAGCCGCGGGTCGTAGGTCTGCGTGCCACGGACGTAGGGCGGCCGCAAGTCTTCGATGAACTTCATCGCCGCGAGCATCGGCGCCAGGTCCGCGGGCGGCTGCGTGCGCAGCTTCGGTTTGTCGGAGTGCAGCAAGTCGCGCGTCGAGCGCGTCACCCCGCGCAGGTGCAGCGCGGCGTTCAGGTAATGCGTGCCGGCGAGCATGCAGTTCTCGATGACCGTCTCGTAGTCGGCGATGGGATCGAGCTTGTCCATGCTGCGTTCGATGCGCGCGGCCTTGGCGACGTGGTCGGCTGCCTGCATGCGTTCTCCTCCGAATTGCAGATATGCGAATGGGCACGCCTCTGCTCGCTTGACCTCGGCCCCCGCCCCCAACCTACGAACGGCCCGCTCGGCGACTCTGCCGGGCGCCGCCCTCAGGCCGCCGGCCGCGTCGGTGGCAGACCGTACAGCTCCAGCGCGTTGTCGCACAGGATGCGCTGGCGCGCCGGCTCGGGCAGTGCGCGCAAAACGTGCACCGGATCGTCGTAGTCCCAGTGTGGATAGTCGGTGGCGAACATCAGCACGTGCTCGCCGTCCAGCCACTCCAGCACCCGCAGCAGATGCCCGACCTGCTGCGGCTCCTCGACCGGCTGGGTGGTGAAGCGTAGGTGCTCGCGCACGTACTCGGACGGCCGGCGACGCAGGCCCGGCACCTCGGCGCGCAGCTCGCGCCAGTGCTTGTCCAGCCGCCACACGAGCGGCAGGAGCCAGCTCACACCGCCCTCCATGAAGACGACCTTGAGCGACGGGAAGCGGTCGAAGACGCCCTCGCACAGCAGGCTAATAAGGTGCGTGGCGTACAGCGCGGGATAAAGCGCGTGGTGCTCGAGGAAGTACGAGCTGAAGCCCACCGGCGTCAGCAGCGCCATGCCTGGCGTGCGGTTGACGTGCGTGGCCACCGGCAGGCCGTGGCGCACGGCGGCCGCGAAGATGGGCTGGAACTGCGCCTGGCCGAAAGGCGCGCGGACGTTGGGCACGAGCATCACCTGGACGAAGTGGGGGTGTCCGGCCCAGCGCTCGATCTCGCGCACCGCCAACGTGGCGTCGTTCGGGCTCACGCGGATGGAGCCCTTGAAACGCCCGTGCGCGTTGTACGTCGATAGCCAGGTCTCGGCCAGCCAGGTGTTCACCGCGGCTGCGAGCGCTGCCTCGTGCTCCGGATTGGCCAGCGGGCGGTCGCCGCGCGGGACGAGGATGGCGTAGTCGACGCCGGCCTCCTCGAAGAGCTGCCTGGCTGTGAACGCCGGGTCCGAGCACGGCGGCCCGCCCGTCGGTGCGTACGCATCGCGGCGCTGGCCCTGCCCCGGCGGGACATAGAGCGGCGGGACGACCTGCGCGGCGACGCGACCTAGCATCTCGGCCGACCAGCCGCGGCTGCGCCACGGGTCCGGCAGGTAGGCGTGCAGCTCACTGTCCGATCGTGGCGCGGGGTGGAGGTCGGTGTCGACCACGCGCACCTCGACCTCGTGTTGCGCCGGCGGCGCGGCCAGCGCGGCCGTTTGTGTCATCGCCACTTCCATGGCGCTCCCAACATGGCACTCCCTAGCGCTCCGACTCCGCGGCCACGGCCGTCCCGTCGCCGACAATGGGCAGGGGCTGCGCCGCCACCACTACCGGTAGCGTCCGACCGAAGCCAAGGAAGCGCTGACTGAGCAGCGTGACGGCGATGAGCCCGAAGCCGATGGCATCCGTGACCGGCTCCGCCGAGACGAGGAAGAACGCCGCTACGAGGAGCAGCGGCCGCTCCAGCCAATTGGCCGGTTTCAGCAGGAAGCCCTGCACTGCCGCAGCGAAAGCAATGCAGCCAACGGCGGCCGTGAAGAGGGCCAACACGACGGCCGCTGGCTCCCCGTTCATCAGCAGCGCCGGCCCATACGCGAACATGAACGGCACGAAGTAGATGGCCCCGCCGATGCGCATCGCCGTGAGCGCGGTGGTCCACACGTTCGAGCGCGCGATCCCCGAGGCGACGTAGACGGCCGTCATGTCCGGCGGCGTGAAGGCGCCGATCGAGGCGAAGTAGAAAACGAACAGGTGGGCTGCCAGCGGCGTCATCCCGACGGGCTTGCCCAGCTCGACGAGCGAGGGGACGACGATGGCCGCCGGGATGGCATACGACGCGACCGGCGGCAGCCCCGTCCCAAGCACCAGGCACAGGAGCGTGGTCATGAAGAGCGCGATGAGCAGATTGCCGCCGGAGAGGTCGATGAGCACCTGCGAAAGCTTGCCTCCTAGCCCGGTCAGCACCAGCGCGCCGATGATGAGCCCGGCGCAGGACGTGGCCGCAGCGACGGTGATGACGCCCTCGGCACCGTCGTAGCCGGCCCGCAGCAGCCGGCGCGGCGTGAAGCG
>JACQUS010000465.1 GCA_016210125.1 Chloroflexota bacterium
CCGCAGGAGGATAGGCCTCACCCCCGGCCCCCTCTCCAGCGCGGCTCGAGAGGGGCAGCAGGGTGGGCGGGGAGTCCAGAGGTCGCCGAAGGCGACCTCCTGGGAACCTCTTTGGGGTGGGACGGGGCAGACGCCCGGAGGGTGATTTTCACAGGAGGGAGCACCGGGCCGAAGATCGTCCGCTCTGCGAGCGCAATCCTGGCCTGGAGTGGGGTAACCTATCGATAAGGGCGGCCCGTCATGAGGGTCGCCGCAGGTGGGAGCATGCCCCGCACGCGGACGGACGGCGCGGGCCAGCCACCGGTCTGGCGGCAGTATCTGGCCCTCAAGCGCAAGCTGCCCGACACCATCCTGCTCTTCCGCATGGGCGACTTCTACGAGACGTTCCTCGACGACGCCGCGGCGATCGCCCGCGTCTGCGGCATCACGCTCACGTCGCGCTCCTTCGGCAAGGCCCGTCTCCTGCGCCCCGACGGGCGGCCGGTCGAGCCGCAGCCCGACGGCCACGCCGACCGCGTGCCGCTGGCCGGCATCCCCTACCACGCGCTCCAGAGCTACCTCGGGCGGCTGATCCGCCAGGGCTACCGCGTGGCCATCTGCGAGCAGCTCAACGACCCGGCCGTGGCCAAGGGCCTGCTCGACCGCGATGTCGTGCGCATCGTCACGCCGGGCACGGTCGTCGAGCCCGGCCTGCTCGATGCGCGCCGCAACCAGTACCTCGTCGCGCTCTACGCCGAGGCCACCCGCGCCGGCCTGGCCTACGCCGACGCCACGACCGGCGAGCTCGCCGCCGCGCAGGTCGAGGGGCGCGACTGGCCGCGCTCCCTGGCTGAGGAGCTGGCGCGCCTCGCCCCGGCCGAGGCCCTGCTGCCGGAGGCGCGCGAGGGCGCACCGGAGGACGCCGCGCTCGCTGGGCTCGTCGCTGGCGTCCCGACGCAGTGCATCGAGCGCTGGCGCTTCGAGCTCGCCGGCGCGCGCGAGCGTCTCCAGCGGCACTTCGAGGTGGCCACGCTGGATGGCTTCGGCTTCGCCGGCCAGCCGCTGGCGCAGCGCGCCGCCGGCGCGCTGTTCCACTATCTGGAGGAGACGCAGCGCGGTGCGCTCGGGCAGCTCCAGCCGCCACGTTGCTACACGCCCGGGGCCTTCGTCAGCCTCGACCCGGCGACGCGACGCACGCTGGAGATCACCAGCGGCGGGCGCGACGGCACGGTCGGCGGCTCACTGCTCGGCGTGCTCGACCGCACGCAGACGCCCCTCGGCGGCCGGCTGCTGCGCCGCTGGCTGGGCCAGCCGCTGCGCGACCTCGATGCGCTGTCGGCGCGGCAGGACGCCGTCGACGCCTGGGCCGAGGCCGCGCTGCTGCGCCAGGAGTGCCGCACGCTGCTGCGTGGCTGCCCCGACCTGGAGCGGCTGATCGCCCGCGTCGCCCTGGGCCACGCTGCGCCGCGCGACCTGGCGGCGCTGGCCGCCGGCCTGCGGACCGTCGAGGCGCTGCGCGCGCGGCTGGGCGGCGCCGACGTGCCGGCCGCGCTCCGCGCCTGGGCCGCGCGGCTCGATCCGTGCGCGGACGTGAGCGGCGAGGTCGGCCGCGCGCTGGTGCCCGAGCCGTCGGCGACGCTGGCCGAGGCCGGGGTGATCGCCCGCGGCTACAGCGCCGAGCTGGACCAGCTCGTCGCCGACACGGCCGAGGCGCGGCGCTGGGTCGCCAGCCTCGAGCGCGTCGAGCGCGAGCGCACGGGCATCAAGTCGCTCAAGGTGGGCTATAACAAGGTCTTCGGCTACTACATCGAGGTGTCGCACGCCAACGTCGGACTCGTCCCGCCGGACTACATCCGCAAGCAGACCCTAGTCGGCGCCGAGCGCTACATCACGCCGGATCTGAAGGACAAGGAGGCGCAGATCCTCTCGGCGCAGGAGCGCCAGGTAGCGCTGGAGACGCGCCTGTTCCGCGAGCTCTGCCAGCAGATCGCCGCCGAGCGCGAGCGGGTCGTGGCAACGGCGCAGGCCGTGGCCGAGCTGGACGTGCTGGCGGCGCTGGCGGACGTCGCCGTGTCGCGGCGCTACGTGCGGCCGGAGCTGGACGACGAGGAGACGGTCCACATCGTCGGTGGGCGGCATCCGGTGGTCGAGGCGAGCCTGGAAGGCGCCGGCTTCGTGCCCAACGACTGCCACCTCGACGGCGAGGCGCGCGTGGTCGTGCTGACCGGCCCGAACATGAGCGGCAAGAGCACCTACCTGCGCCAGGTGGCGCTCATCGTGCTGATGGCCCAGATCGGCGCGTTCGTGCCCGCCGAGCGCGCGCGCATCGGTCTGGTCGACCGCATCTTCACACGCGTGGGGGCCTACGACGACATCAGCGCTGGGCAGTCGACGTTCATGGTCGAGATGGCCGAGGCGGCGACGATCTTGCTCCAGAGCACGCCGCGCTCCCTGGCCCTGCTGGACGAGATCGGTCGTGGGACGAGCACCTACGACGGGCTGGCCATCGCGCAGGCCGTGGTCGAGTACCTCCACGACGATTCACTGCACCGGCCGAAGACGCTCTTCGCCACGCACTACCACGAGCTGGCGGACTGTGCGGCCTATCTGCCCGCGGTGCGCAACTTCCGCGTCGACGTGCTGGAGGAGGCGCAGCGCGTCACGTTCCTGTACAAGGTCGTGCCCGGCGCTGCGGACAAGAGCTACGGCCTGCACGTCGCGCGCCTGGCCGGCGTGCCGCGGTCGGTGGTGCGCCGCGCGCAGGAGATCCTGGCCGACCTGGAGCGGCGCGCCGCGGCGGTGCACGGCCGGGGTGGGCTACAGCTCTCGCTCTTCGCCGGGGCCGCCCCTGCGCCGCTGCTGGACGAGTGGCGGGCGCTGCTTGCCGAGCTGGCGGCGCTGGAGGTCGAGCGGCTGGCGCCGCTGGCGGCGCTCAACCTGCTCGACGAGCTGCGCCGCCGGGCGCGGGAGCTGCTGGACTAGCGCAGCACCGCGACCGCTGGCGCAACGGGGCGGGCCTGCCGTGCGGCGTCAGGCAGCCCGGCCAGCAGCTCGGCGACCGTACGATCGAGGCCGGCGATGCGCAGGTCGGGGGCGATCTCGGCCAGCGGCGCGAGGACGAAGGGGCGCTCGGCGATGCGTGGGTGCGGGACGGTCAGCGCCTGCGTGGCGATGCGCGCCTCCTCGTAGGTCAGCAGGTCGATGTCGATGCGCCGCGGCCCCCAGAGGGCGCCGGGCGTCCGGCCGAGCCGCCGCTCGGCGGCCTTGAGCGCCGCGTGCAGCGCATCCGGTGGGAGCGCCGTGTCGAGGGCGCAGCACAGGTTGAGGAACATCGGCTGGTCGACGTAGCCCCACGGCTCTGTCTCGTAGACCGACGAGCAGGCGACGATGTCGCCCTGGCGCGCGAGCTCGGCCAGCGCCTGCCGCAGCGTGCCCAGGCGGTCGCCCAGGTTTGCCCCTAGCCCAAGGTACGCTCTCCCCATGGCCGGGATGGTAGCGACACGCTCGCCGGCGGTCAAGGCGGCAGTGGCTCATAATGCTTGACGGTCGAGATGTCATCGTAGGGGCGAATCTTGTATTCGCCCCAGCAGGGCGATCACAAGGATCGCCCCTACGCATGCTGCCGTTCGCCGGGTCGAGCAGTATGCGGTGGGGTCGGCGTCTCGCGGGTCAGCGCCGGGGCCCACCCGGCCGGCCCTACGGCGCCCCGAGCTGCCGCGCCAGCTCCAGCACCCGCGGGTGCGTCGGGCTGAGGCGCTGGGCCACGGCCAGCGCGCGGCGGGCCTCGGCGCGCGCCTCGTCCGAGCCGAGCAGCTCGGCGAGCAACCGGTACGTCTGCGCCCGCGCCAGCGGGTACGCGAAGTCCAGCGGCTGGCGCTGGGCGGCGCGGTCGACGAGCCAGAGGCCCCAGTCGAGCATCTGCTCGGGCGCGGCGCGCGCCAGGTGCTGCGGCTCAAACGGCTCCGGCGGTGGCGTGGGCTGGGGCAGGCGCTGCGGCAGCCGGCCGCCGGGCTGCGCGCCGGCGAGCTGGACGAGCGCCGTGCCCAGCAGGAAGTCGTAGCGCTCGTCCAGCGGCCAGGTGCTGCGCGCCTGCGCCGCGAGCAGCACGGCCGGCACATGCTCGCGGACGCTCGCAGCGCCCGTCGCCGCGCTGCCGAGCCGCTCGGCCACGAGCGGCCGGAGCGCCTGGCTGCCGGCGAAGGCCGTGGCGGCCAGGGCCAGCAGCACGCCGGCGAGCACCCGCGGGCGCGCGAGCGGCCAGGCGGCTCTCCCAGCTAGCGTGGTGGACAGCGCCACGGCGCCGGCGAGAGACCACAACCACCAGCCGCCGGCCGTCCGCAGCAGCTCGCCCGGCGGGCTGGCCGCCGGTAGCGCCAGCACGATGGCCAGCGTCGCGACCCCGTAGCCCACGGCAAGGACGAGATGCACAGCATCCCCGCGTCCCTCCGTCCCCGCGTCTCCGCGTCCCCGCGTCTCCCCCTGCGCCAGGCCGACGAGCGCTCCGGCCAGCAGCCAGGCCAGCGTGCGCACGGGCGGGTAGGCCGGGGCGACCATCTGCTCGACGACGTAGCCGGCCAGCCCGGCCAGCACCCCGCCGAGTAGGATGCGCTGGCGCCCGTCGGCGCGCCGGTAGGCCTGCACGGCGGCCCAGGCGACGCTGGCCAGCAGCGCCAGCCAGGCCGCGCTGCCGAGCAGGCCGACGGCGGCCAGGTGGTCGAGCAGGTCGTTGTGCGCGCTGGTGATCTGTGCCTCCTGCTCGATGGCGCGTAAAGCCGCGGGATAGGTCTGCTCGGCCAGCAGGCGCAGCGTGTCCGGCCCGTAGCCGACCAGCAGCCGGACCGGCCGCGCGCCGAGGTCGCCGCCGGCCAGGTCCGGCGGTGCGGCGACGAGCGCCGCCACCGTCTGCCACGTCAGGACGCGGCTCTGCACCGCGAGGTCTCCCACGCCGGCCGAGCGACCGGCGACGGTAGCCGTCAACCGCCCGATCTCCGGCCCGCCATAGATGCTCAGATAGATGCTCAGCACGGCGAGCAGCGCCCCCAGCGCCGGCAGCGCGACGACGGCCCAGCGCCGCCAGCGCGGCCACGCCAGCCACACGGCAAGCACGGCAACCGCGACGCCGGCCGCCAGCCACGGGCCGCGCGCGCGCGTGAGCAGCAGCGCGGCCAGCAGCATGACGCTCAGCATTGCGAGGCCGACGACGGCCAGGCGCCGACCGCTGCCCAGTGACGGTGCCGCTAGGCGCGCTGGTGGCAGCCGCGCGCCCAGCCAGACGAAGGCCACGAGGATGGCCGGGCCGGCCCACGGCGCGTCCGGCCGCCCGCTCGCCAGGAGCAGCCAGGCGACGAAGAGCGCCTGCTGGCCGAGCAGCAGGGCGATCCACGCCACAGCGCCGACACCCGTCGTGCCCGTCTCTCCGCGTCCCCGCGTCCCGCGCTTGTCGAAGACTCGCCGCGGAGAGCGGTCGCGTCTAGGCGCTGCCTGAGCCGGGCTCGTGTCTGGCGGCGCGCCTGGCTGTGGACGAGCGGCGGTCCAGAGCCAGGCGAGCGCGATGGGCAGCACGAGGACGAGCAGGCTGCCGAAGAAGATGGCATTGCCCATCGTGCTACCGGCCCGTTGCCCCACGATGAGCAGGCTCGTCAGCGGGCTCAGGCCAGCGCCCTCGATTGCGCCGAGGAGCGCGGCGCTGAGCGTCGCCAGGAGCAGTGTCCGCATCAGCCGCTCGACCTGCGCCCATGTCCGCAGCACGGTCGCCGCCGCGCCGAAGACGACCGCCCAGGAGAGCACGGTCAGCAGGCCGGTGGTCAGACGCTGGTCGCCCCACAAGCTCACCCCCGGCGCGACCGACACGAGCGTCGACAGCGCCGTCGTGGCCACCACCGCGGCGAGGGAGAGACGCGGGGACGCGGAGAAGGGGAGACGCGGGGACGCGGCGACGCGGGGACGCGGCGACACGGAGACGCGGAGAAGGGGTGACGCGGAGAGGGGTAGACGCGGGGACGCGAAGAGATACACGGCCCAGGAGAGCGCCAGCAGCGGTACGAGCGCCCGCAGGTGCGCGGTCTTGACGAAGTCGGCCCAGCGCACCGCGTGGGGGTCGATCAGCAGGATGGCCTGCGCGGCGATGATGAGCAGCAGCGCTTCGACGGCGCCGGCCGACAGCCGGCGCACGGCGCCGCCGAGCGGCATATGCTAGCGCCCCGCGGCCGGCACGAGCGCGCGGAACGGCAGGCGGAGCGCGGCCCCCGGCTGGGTGGACGGGCCGAGCTGGCGGCGCCAGATGCGGAAGCCGGCCGCTTCGGGCAGCTCGTCGACGGCGTAGGCGACCGCGCCGTCGGCTGAGGCGGCTAGGGCGACGTGCTCGAAGCGCCGCTGCGCCGGCAGTCCGTCGTTGAGCGGCTGCCAGCTCTGGCCGCCGTCGCGGCTGACGTACAC
>JACQUS010000466.1 GCA_016210125.1 Chloroflexota bacterium
GACGGACTCCTGCTCCAGCAGAACGACGTCGAGCCCGGCGTCGGCCAGGAGGTAGGCGCCGGCGCCGTCGGCGGTGCCTGCGCCTACCACCAGGCCGACGCCGGGCTCGACGTCGTTCTGCGGGAGCAGGAGTCCGTCGGCAGCGGCGCGTCGACGCACGCCACCGGCTCGCTCTCGCTGCTCTCGACCGACTTCCGCACGCCCGAGGCCCTGCGCTTCGGTATCGCCAGCTACCATCTCACCCGCGACCTGGTCCCGGTCCTCGAAGACCTCTCCGGCATGCACGTCCTCTACCAGCGCCGGCCCAGTTTGCGCCTGGCCCTTGACGAGGACGAGGAGCAGATGATCCGCGAGGCGATGCTTTGGCAGCAGGACCTCGTGCCGCTGGAGTGGATCGGCCCGGACGAAGTGCGGCGGCTGGAGCCGCGGCTCAGCCCGGCGGTGCGCGGCGCGGTCTACGAGGACGAGTCGGCGCAGCTCGACAGCGCGCGCCTGACGCGCGCCTACGTCGCAGCCGCCGAGCGTCGTGGCGCGCGCCTGCTGCTCCGCGAGGCCACCGGCCTGCTGCGCGACGGCGACCGCGTGACCGGTGTGCGCCATCGGACGGGCGAAATCGGTGCCGGCGCGGTGGTCCTGGCGATGGGGCCGTGGGCCGCCTTGGCCTCGCCGTGGCTTGGCTTCGACGTGCCGGTCCGCCCACTCAAGGGCGAGCGCCTGCTGCTCCAGTTCTCCGGCCGGCCGCTCGGGGTGCTCATCAGCACGCCCAAGCGCGGCCACATGATCAGCCGGCTCGACGGCCTGCTCTCCGTTGGCAGCACCGCCGGGCGCGACTTCGACGTCAAGGAGCAGTACCTGGTCGACCAGACCGGCGAGCGCGGCTTCGACGTGCGGCCGACCGAAGACGCGCTGATGGAGCTGCTCGGGCGTGCGGTGGAGGTGCTGCCGGCCGTCGAGGAGGCGCGCGTCGCCCAGCACCTGGCCGGCGTGCGGCCGCTCGCGCCCGATCGCCTACCGCTCATCGGCGTAGTGCCGGGCTGGACTGGGGTCTACCTAGCGACTGGGCACGGCACGAAGGGCATCCACCTGGCGGCAGTTACCAGCCGGATCATCGCCGACCTCATCACCCACCGGCGCAGCGATCTCGACGTCGACCTGGCCGTCGTCGACCCGGCGCGCTTCGCCGGCCGGGCCGTCGCCCCTGAGGCCGGCCCACACGCGCTCGACGACTAAGCGGAGGTGTCGGACATGCGTACGAACAAGACCAAGGCCAAGCTCGCCGGCGGCCAGGTTGCCCTGGGCGCCAGTATCGCCGCCCACGCGCCGGAGCTGGTCGAGCTGTGCGCCGCTGTTGGCTTCGACTTCGTGACCATGGATGCTGAGCATGAGCCGCTGGACGACGCGCACATCGTGCACATGATCCGCGCCGCCGAGGCCTACGACATCACGCCCATCGTCCGGCTGCCGAAGGACCCCGACCGCATTCTGCGCTGCCTCGACGCCGGGGCGCAGGGCATCCACGTGCCGCGCTGCAACACGGCTGACGACGCGCGGGCGCTCGTCGAGTGCACGCGCTTCTACCCGCAGGGCCAGCGCACGTTCTACGCGCTCGGCCGCTCGGCGAACTACGCCGTGGGCGTCGAGGACGCCGCCTGGGCCGCGGCCGCCAACCGCGAGCTGCTGGTGGTCGCCATGGTCGAGGAGGTGGAGGCACTGCGCAACCTCGACGCCATCCTAGGGATGGCGCACCTGGACGTGATCCACATCGGGCCTAAGGACCTCTGGCAGTCGATGGGTATGCCCGCGGCCGAGGTCGTGGACCAGGCTGTCGCGCAGGTCACGACGGCCGCCGTCGCCGCCGGCAAGCACGTCAGCGTGCAGCTCCGCCTCACGCCCGACGCGCCGGCGCGTATCGCCGCGCACCTGGGTCGCGGTGCGCGCATGATCACCGTCTCGCCGCTGGACTTCATCCGCCAGGGGGCGCTGGCCTTCACGGCGCAGGTGCGCCAGATGGCGTCCGGAGGCTGACGCTCGTTGCGGGCCGCGGCCCTCCGGCACGCGGGGCGGCAGACGCCGGCGCCGTGCGGCGACGAGGCATCGTGCGCGAGGGTCGCGGCGCTCCTTGCGGAGACCGACGGCGTATGAAGAGGGGGAGTCCAGAGGTCGCCTGAGGTGACCTCTGGGAACCTTCTCGGGGCGGGGTGGCGTAGCTACGCAGGCTGTTCTCCCGCAAACGGGCCGCGGCCCGTCGCCGATCGGCGGGGTGAAAAGGGGAATCCGAAGGGGGCGCAGCCCCCTTCGGAAAGCCCTCTTGAGGCGGGGCGGGGCCACCGCGGCGGGCTATCTTCAGGGGGTCGTCGATGCGCCGTGGGGCGCACCGGCATGGATGAAACGGAGTGTGCAGAGGGGACGGGAGTCCCCTCTGCATCCACAATCTTGAGGTGGGGTGGGGTCTCCCGCGCGGGGTATCTTCAGGAGAGGAGGACGACCGATGAAGCTAAGCTGCGCACTCCCGCAGGCCGGCGCCTGGGCGACGCCGGAGAACCAGGTGCGCTTCGCGCAGGAAGCCGAGGGCCTCGGCTACCACGGGATCTGGAGCTTCCAGCGGCTGCTGTACGCCGTGGAGCCGAAGAACGACTATGTGCCGATGGCCGGCCAGCCCTGGCCACGCTTCTTCCAAAGCGTGGCCGATCCCATCGTCTCCCTGGCCTACGTCGCTGGATGCACGCACCGCGTGCGCCTCGGCACGGCCGTGCTGCTCATGCCCTACTACACGCCGGTCATGCTGGCCAAGCAGCTCGCCACACTCGACCGCGTCTCCGGCGGCCGGCTCGATGTGGGCCTGGGCATCGGGTGGTCGATGGACGAGTACGAGGCCGTCGGCGTGCCCTATCGCCAGCGCGGCAAGCGTGGCGAGGAGTTCCTGCGCTGCTTGAAGGCCATCTGGACCGAGGAGCCGGTGGAGTTCCACGGCGAGTTCTATCACGTGCCGCGAGCCTTCGTCGAGCCGAAGCCCGTGCAGCGACCCCATCCGCCGATCATCGTCGGCGGCTACGGCGCGGCGGCCGTCCGGCGCGCGGCGGCGCTGGCCGATGGCTTCGTCGGCGGCAACTTCCCGTTGTCGCGCGTCGCGCCACTCTTTGGCGAGCTGCGGGTGGCGGCCGAGGCCGCCGGGCGAGACCCTGCCGAGCTGCGCGTGGTGAGCCGTGGCGCCTACCGCGTGTTCGACACGCCGCAGGGCGCCGATCGCCGCCCGCTTTGGGGCACGCTGGACGAGATCCGCGAGGACATCGCGCGCTACGCCGAAGCGGGCATCACTGAGCTGTTCCTCGACGCCAACTTCGACGGCGGCGTGGCGCTCGACCCGGACGGCGACCGGGCCTTGGAGCGCACGTTGGGCGTGCTGCGGGCGCTGGCGCCCGGGCGCTGAGCGTCGGCCGGGCGTCGCTTGGTATAAGTGACGGTGGCGAGCGATGAGCGATGGGTGACGCGCCGGTCGCGCCAGGCGTCCGGGCGTGTCCGCTTGTGCATCGCGTGTAGGATTCCCGCCCAGGGCAGCCTTTTTTCGGAGGGACCAGTGGACCCGAAAGTGGCGGCGGCCCTACAGGACCTGCTCTTCGGCGAGCGTCGACCGCGCACGCGTGCGCTGATGGCCCTCTCCGACCGCACGCCCAGCCAGCTCGAGGGCTTCGTGGCTGCGTGGCTGGAAGCGCCAGCGAGGCGCCGGCGCAGCGTTGCGGCGATGCTCGTGGATCTCGCCGACGAGCACTTCGAGCTCTTCTTCGAGGAGATCTACAAGCGTCTCCTCGATGACCCTGACCCGGAGGTGCGGCGCGCGGCCGTCGAGGGGCTGTGGGAGAGCGACGACGTGGCCGTCGCCGAGCGGTTGATGCACCTGCTGAGCGCCGACGCCGACGAGGCCGTGCGCACGCAGGCAGCCAGCACGCTCGGCCACTTCGCCTACCTCGCCGAGATGGAGGAGCTGGCTCCGGCGGACGCCGAGCGCATCCGCATGAGCCTCCTGGCAGCGGCCACGGCCGGCGACACGCCGTTCGAGGTGCGCCGGCGTGCGGTCGAGGCGGTCGGCTTCTTCGCCAACGACGAGGAGGTGCACGAGGTCATCGCCGCGGCCTACCGCGCGCCCGAGGTCAAGATGCGCGCCAGCGCGCTCTTCGCTATGGGCCGCAACTGCGATCCGCGCTGGAGCCCGCCGGTGCTCGAGGCGCTGGAGGGCCACGAGCCGGAGCTGCGGTTCGAGGCTGCGCGCGCGGCCGGCGAGCTAGAGGAGCGCCGGGCAGTGCCGAAGCTGGTCGACTTGGTCGCCGACGCCGACGCCGAGGTGCGCCTAGAGGCCATCGCCGCGCTGGGCAAGATCGGCAGCGACCGGGCCAAGGCGGCCCTGCGCCGCCTGCTTGAGCACGAGGACGAGCGCATCGCCGAGGCCGCGGCCGATGCCCTCGACGAGGCGTCGTTTGCCGATGACCCGCTGCTACCGTAGGCTCGTTGCTATCTTTCGTCCGGAAACCTCTGAGACAGGGGCGGGAGGCCGTGCCGGCCTGGCAGGCCCAAGCAAGCGACAAGGCAGGGGTATTAGTGGAGGTAGCGAACCAGTACATACTGTTGCCAAGGGTCAACGCGCACGTGTATACTCGGAGTGGCTTCCGCGCGAACAGTCGAGGGCTCGTCCGACCTGCTGGCAGCGGCGGAGACGCAAGCACTGCCGCCTGCCCACACACGGACCTGCAGCGGTCCAGCTTTGACGGTCGCTCCAGGACGGCGACATTCGACGAAGGATCGAGGTGCCGGCGCTGCTTAGCCTCGCCAGCTCCCCTGCATCCCGCAGACAGCGGTGATCACCCCCGCCAGATGCGCAGCCCTCCCGCTGCTGGAACGCTCGCCGCTCTTGGCACGTTCGCGTCTATACTCCGAGGAGGGTCGCCGTGGCGTACAGCCTTGAAGGAAGCATCCTCGAGGTCTGCGACTGTGGTGTACTGTGTCCGTGCTGGGTCGGCGAGGACCCGGATAACGGTACCTGCGATGCGATCGTGGCCTACCACTTCGACCGCGGTCGGATTGACGGCGTAGATGTCACGGGCCTCACCCTGGGTCTCGCGGTCCACATCCCCGGCAATATCCTGAAGGGCAACTGGCGGGCACTGGTCTGCGTCGATGAGCGGGCGACGCCGCAGCAGGAGGAAGCGTTGCTGAACGTCTTCACCGGCAAGCTCGGCGGGCCAGTTGCCGACCTCGTGCAGCTCGTCGGCGAGGTGGTCGGCGTGGAGCGGATGCCCATCACCTACCAGGTCCGGGAGGGCAAAGGCAGCCTCACGCTCGGATCGCTGGCTGAAGCCGAGTTGGCCCCCTTCACCGGGCCCACGGGAGCGGTAACCACACTGAGTGAGAGCATCTTCTCGACCATCCCCGGCTCGTCGGCATGGCTAAGCAAAGCGTCAACGTATCAGCGTCGCACCTCCCGCTACGGGCTCAAGGATCTCAGTCTCCAAGGCCACAACGCGGTGCAGGGAACGTTCCGCTTCGAGGCCTGAGCCGAGCGAAGCCCTCCGGGCGCCGCCACGCCGCGCATGGAGGGGTGCGCAGAAGGTCGTCCAGGAGAGAGGCCTCCGATGATGCTGTGGGCCGTGCGTGCCCGCGCCGAAGGCGACCGCCGGGTCTTCCCGATGCTCTTGGGCACGCTGATTCTCCTGGCCTGGCTCGCGCTGTGGCTTTGGGGCGAGTCGCCCTATGGCCGCTACCTCAGCCACCACACTCTGGGCGAGGTCAGGGGTGGTGGCCTCTTGATGCTCGTCTTCATCGCCGGCTGGACGCTGATGACCGTGGCGATGATGCTGCCGACGAGCCTGCCGCTCATCGTGCTCTTTCGCGCGCTCGTGCAGCGACGGCGCGATCGGCAACAGTTGGTGGCTCTGCTGCTGACAGGATATCTCCTGATATGGACCCTCTTCGGTGCGCTGGTTTACGCCGGCGACGCGGTGTTGCACGCCCTAGCCGAGCCGGGCGGCTGGCTGCAGGCTAACGCCTGGCTTCTCGGCGCGGGCACACTCGTCCTCGCCGGGCTCTACCAGTTCACGCCGCTCAAGTACCACTGCCTCGACAAGTGCCGGTCGCCGCTCGGCTTCATCACCGAGCACTGGCGCGGCCGCGACGAGCACCGGCAGGCGCTGCGGCTGGGGCTGTACCACGGGCTCTTCTGCATGGGCTGCTGCTGGTCGCTCATGCTGCTCATGTTCGCCGTGGGCGTCGGCAACCTCGGCTGGATGCTGATGCTCGGCGCGATCATGGCCGTGGAGAAGAACATGCCGTGGGGCCGGCGGCTGAGTGCGCCGCTGGGCGTCGCCCTGCTGGGCTGGGGGCTGGCTTTGATCGTAGCGGGCGGGCTGGCGTCGTGAATCCCTTGACAACTCGACTGCCGCGGCAGGGCGCTGCGCTAACAGGCGTGAGGAGGGGCGGAGAGGCTCAAGGTTCTCCGCCCCTCCTCATCGCTTTGACAATGCGCGCCGCCCACAGTACCCTTATCTGCGACGATCGCAGCCATACAGCCGAACAGCGACGACGGAGCGAGTAGGCGCGGGCCGGGCGACCAGCGAGCCCGGAGCGGTGCGAGCCGGGCCGGCCGCCGCGACCGAACATCCCTCCCGAGCTGCCACCCGAACGCCCGCATCCGACGGGTCAGTAGACGTGGCCGGCCTTGTCAGCCGTTATCCGCGACGGAGATGACGCGCGGCGAGGCGCATCGACGCGGGCATCTCATCGAGCGGGCACTGGCCAAGTAGGGTGGTACCGCGGGAAAGCATCCCGTCCCTGTGCGGACGGGATTTTTGTTCTGCGACCGCCGGCGGCAAGCGATGTTTCACAGGAGTGGTCGATGCGCCGCGGCGCACCGGTGGGGATGAAAGCGCGGCGCACAGGATGGGAGCGCGGGCATCCTGCCCGCACGGGCGTGGGGGCGGGCGAGACGCCCGCGCTCCCGGGCCTATTTTCGGGGGAGTTGGTCATGTCGCTGCGCGACGCC